>NZ_CALHGG010000036.1 GCF_938029845.1 uncultured Capnocytophaga sp. | reverse complement strand
GCTTCCGTTCCTTGTAGGAAGGTAACCACTGGGGTACTGTTATGCTCTATGGCATCGGCGAAAGTCTCTAGTTCGTCCAAAATAGCATTGGAAGGCTGTACTTCTGGGTATTCAAAGTAGATTTGCTTATGTTCTCCCTCAGCATTTTGGAGAATCATATCATATTCATTGGGATGCTCTGGAGCTTCTTTCATACGTACTACTTCTACCTTTTTCTCCAAGAAATCTACCGAGATATAAGCATCTCTCTGGAAGAAACGGCTTTTGCGCATATTCTTCATGGAGATACGGCTAGCGGTAAGATTGGCCACGCAACCATTCTCAAACTCTATACGAGCATTGGTAATATCGGGCGACTTGCTAATGACAGCTACGCCACTGGCTTCTATATGCTTTACAGGCGAATGCACCACACTCAGTAGAACATCTATATCATGGATCATAAGATCAAGCACTACGGAGACATCCGTTCCACGTGGATTGAACTCGGCCAAGCGGTGCACTTCAATAAACATAGGATTCTCTATAGACGACTTTGCTGCCAAGAAGGCAGGATTAAAACGCTCCACATGCCCTACTTGTCCCTTCAGATGGTTGTCCTCCAACAGGTGATAGATCTCCTCAGCTTCTTCTACGGTACTAGTAATAGGTTTTTCTATAAAGATATGTCGCTTAGCTGCAATAGCTTTCATGGCACACTCATAGTGAGAGAGTGTGGGGGTTACGATATCTACCACCTCTACTGCCTCAATAAGCTTATCTATACTATCAAAATAGGTGTAGCCAAATTCAGCCACTACCTTCTGTGCTTGTTCTTGATTAGGATCATAAAAACCAACTAATTCGTATCTTTTGGACTGATTCAAAAGTCTTAGATGAATTTTTCCTAAGTGTCCTGCTCCTAATACGCCTACCTTTAGTTTATTTTTCATTTTGTACAGCTTATTTTTTAGTAATATTCATTTTTTCAGCGAAATATTCACAGAAATCACGCATAGTATCGGTCATTTTCTGGTCTTGAGTAGCCTTGTAGAATGTATCAGCCATAGTCTGGAATGTCTGATAGTAGAAAACATTCATCTCCTCCAAGGGCATATCCTTAGTCCAAAGGTCTATACGAAGTGCCTCTTTGGTCTTGTGATCCCATACGGAGAGAAACATAGCCTTAGCCTCTTGGTGAGCAATACCTCCATCAGGAGCCTCCCAAGTAATACGTTCAGGAATACGGTTTTCGTCCAATTCTACTTGTAATTTTATTTCAGAAGTATGATTCATTTGTTATTTTTTAGGTTTGTAATTTGCTTTTTTGAAGAGTTCATCATTGGAAACAGTGAGTAAGTCTCTCAAAGGGGTATTTTCAGGGAGCTTTTCCATATATTGTGTTACAATATTAAGACCTATATAACGTCCTATCCCCCCAGGTGACTCACTATCTAGCTCTAAATAAAATTTTGAGAAGGGGGCTATGTCTATAAAGCGATTAAGCACTTTCTTATCCGTACTATAAAGCAATTGATTTTCCACAAAGTAGCGCCATATCTGTGCCTCATTGGCCTCTGCCCATTGGTATTTCTCCTGGCTATACTTGAGCAAATCCCTTTGAGGGGTAGTGGGGAGAAAGCGCTGGGCTAGGTAGAGCACCTTACCCTCATAGAGCATGGTATCCAAGAAAGTAGCATTGCGCGGCGAGGGAATAATTGCCTGTGCAAAGGCAAGTGCTACATCTGTAGGGAGGTACTTAAGGTCTAACTCTTGAGCTATATAACCATCTAGATCCATATAGAAACGATGCTTAGATCCCAGATAGTTATCCGCACCTATGAGTAATAAGCTATCCGCATAGATTACTCGAGAAAGATAATCCACATCAGAGATCAGGGTAACCACTTTAGGTGGGGTAAACTGAGGAAAATAGTACTTGACATGATCACAGATACGCTCAATTTGTTTTTTCTGTTGGGAGAAATTGCCTATGGTCTTAGCCGTCTCAGTAAAGAGTTCACGCTCCAACGTATCACGCTGTTTTTCTATCCATTCCTTATCAGAGGTAGCCTCTGGGAAGAAAAGTGGATATTTGACCTTCAACTGAGGGAATTTCTCTGCTGGAGTATTGAAAAAAATAGAATCCATTCGCAATACTTCCACTTTTACAGAAGGAGGTACGACGGGGTACTTAGTTCTATTACAGCTCAAAAGCAATACAAGAGCTATAGGTAAAAGATGTTTTAAACTCATTTGTAAGTGAATAGTAAACAATGATTAGTGAATAGTGTTTTTCACTTTCCACTATTCAGTTTTCACTAATACAAGTGCAAAGGTAATAAAAAAATATCTTATCCTAAATAGATTGTACAGACAAATTTGTATTGTAGAAAATATTCCTTTCCATAGTCCTTATTTTTTTAAGGAAAATCACTACTTTTGTAACTGATTATATCAGCTATTATGAAAGCAACTTTTCAGAAATACACCTTACAGTTCAAGCGACCTGCGGGTACCTCACGTGGGGTGCTAACCGAGAAACCTACGTGGCTACTTACCATAGAACACAACGGACGACGTGGCATAGGTGAATGCAGTCCGCTACCTGGTCTAAGCATAGATGACATATCCGATTATGAGCGTAGCAAACTTCTATGGACTTGCGCTCACATCTCCTTAGGCAAGGAAGCTCTTTGGGAACAGCTCAAGAGCTACCCCTCTATCCAGTTTGGAGTGGAACAGGCTTTCCTCTCCTTAGAGGCCAAACAAGAAGGAGTTCTTTTCCCCTCTCCCTTTACAGAAGGACAAGTCGCTATCCCTATCAATGGTCTTATATGGATGGGTGATAAGCACTACATGCAGCAGCAGATACGAGAGAAACTCTCCCAAGGGTTCCACTGTATCAAGATGAAAATTGGTGCCATAGATTTTGAAACAGAATATCAGCTACTTAAAAATATCCGCCAAGAATACGCTCCGTCGGATATAGAACTTCGGGTGGATGCCAATGGGGCTTTCTCTCCCCTTGAGGCTTTGGAGAAGCTCAAGCGACTCTCCGACCTAGAAATCCACTCCATAGAACAACCCATTCGCGCAGGGCAATATGAGCAAATGGCACGCCTATGTGAGGCGTCTCCCCTACCTATCGCCCTAGATGAGGAACTCATAGGAGTAGCTTGTCCTGAGCGAAAAAAGGAAATCCTCCAGTGGATCCGTCCTGCCTACATCATTCTAAAACCTTCCCTTATAGGAGGGTATAGGGCCAGTGAAGAGTGGATTGACTTGGCAGAGAAGCAGGGTATCGGCTGGTGGGTTACCTCTGCCCTTGAGGGCAACGTAGGGCTTTCAGCTATTGCTCAATGGACCTATACGCTAAAAAATCCTTTACCACAGGGGTTGGGTACAGGCAGTCTCTATACGAATAATTTCCCTAGTTCCTTGGAGGTAAAAAATGGGGGCTTATGGTGGCTAAAATAAAAAAATGTAATATATTTGCACCAAAATACAAAAGATGGAACAGGTTTATATTTTTACCCTCTCTGCGCTCTTTCTTTTAGCTATCTTTGACCTTGTGGTAGGAGTAAGCAACGATGCGGTAAACTTCCTCAACTCGGCCTTTAGCTCCAAAGCAGCACGACTTCGCACTATTATGATTGTAGCAAGTATAGGGGTCGGTATAGGAGCTATCTTCTCCAACGGAATGATGGAAATTGCTAAAAAAGGTATTTTCAATCCCGAGATGTTTTATTTTGAGGAGGTGATGGTAATCTTTGCTGCGGTAATGCTGGCCGATATTCTCCTGTTGGACTTCTTCAACAATATAGGACTTCCTACCTCCACTACCATATCTATCGTCTTTGAGCTTTTAGGAGCCTCGGTAGGGGTGGCTTTTGTCAAGGAACTCAAGGAAAAAGACCGACTCCTACATGTGATTGATGGGGTCAGGGAATATATCAATACAGGTAAAGTGGGACAAGTGATTTCAGCCATCTTCGTCTCCGTCTTTATTGCCTTTGTCGTGGGATCTTTTGTACAGTTTATCACTCGTATCATCTTCACTTTCAACTTTGAAAAAAGGATGCGCTACTTTAGCGGCATTGTTGGAGGTATTGCCCTAACAGCTTTGAGCTATTTCCTTGTTATTAAAGGATTAAGTGGCCTTTCCTTTATGCACAAAGAGCAGTTGGACTGGATAGACCAACATACAGGCCTACTCTTAGGAATTTTCTTTGTCCTCTTTTTCCTCTTAGGGCAGCTGCTTTATTGGTGCAAGGTAAGTATATGGCGGGTGGTGATCCTATCGGGTACCTTTGCCCTTGCCATGGCCTTTGCGGGCAATGACTTGGTGAACTTTATAGGGGTGCCCGTTGCTGCTTGGGATTCCTTCCAATTATGGGAGGCAGCAGGGACACCTGTGCAGTCTATGACTATGGAAGCCCTTAGAGAAAATGTACAAACCCCTCAGTTCTTCCTTGTCATCGCAGGAGCACTGATGATACTCACCCTCTGGTTCTCCAAAAAATCACTCCATGTGATGCAAACCGAAATGAAACTCTCCCAACAAGGAGGCGGTAAGGAGCGTTTCGAGGCCACAGGTCTCTCTCGTGGCATTGTGCGCTTTAGTGTATGGATTACCTCAATGGTGGAAGCTCTTATTCCTAAGCGCACCTTGGCTTATATTGATAGTCGTTTCAAAAAACCCGAAGAAGACCCTAATACCATGGATAAGCCTGCCTACGATGTAATCCGTGCAGCAATCAACTTGGTGGTCTCCAGTAGCCTTATTGCGGTGGGTACCTCCTTTAAGTTACCTCTTTCCACCACTTATGTAACTTTCATGGTAGCTATGGGTACCTCACTGGCTGATAGAGCTTGGGGAAGAGAATCAGCTGTATTCCGTGTAGCAGGCGTGTTCAATGTTATTGGTGGTTGGTTCATCACTGCAGGAGCAGCCTTTGTCATGGGGCTTATCATCTCTATGATTCTTTTCTATGGGGAAATATACGGACTTATCACAATGATATTCCTTGTAGGTTACTTGGTTGTACGCAATGCCATAGCCTACCGCAGAAAACAACGTAAGGAAAAAGAAGCCCAAAAGAAACGCTTCAATAAGGAAGACCTTATCACTATCAGTGGTATTATGAAGCTTAGCTCACAGAATATTGCTGGGGCTGTACAAACGATTGATGAGCTGTATCGTGAGGTTATTGATAACCTAGCAGTAGAGAACCACAAGGGACTGAAAGGCTGTAAGAAACGCGCCAAAGCACTCTCTTCCGACATAGAAGATCTCAAAAGTGATATCTATTACTTTATCCGCTCCATTGATGATAGTTCTGTAACCTCCAGTAAGTTCTATATCCTTATCTTGGACTACCTACATAGTATGTCCAACTCTATCAGTTTTATAGCCGATACGAGCTATACTCACGTGGATAACAATCACAAGAAGCTCAAATACAACCATATACGCAATCTTAAGAACATCTCCGAGAAGATGCAACAACAGTTCCAGAAGATTCTTGAGATACTCAATGTGTCCATGTATTCGAACTCCACTACCCAGCTTATCAAGGATGTGAGCGCTATCAAGGACGAGATTTCTGAACTGATTGAAAAGCAGATACGTGATATTCGTACCAGTGAATCCAGTCCTAAGAACACCAAACTCTATTTCAGTTTGCTCTTGGAAACTCGTGTATTGATTCGCTCTATCATCAACCTAATGACCCTCTTTAAGAACTTTAAAGACCAGTATAAGGAGATTTAGAATAGTGATGGTGACCACATCATATCATTTTCGGATTAATCATCAACTATTAAAAAAAGCTTACAGTAACAAAACTGTAAGCTCTTTTTATTTCAAGAGTATACCCAGTTCTTTTTCTCTTAAGGTATTGCTGCTATTCTCTCTGCATAGTGCCTCCAACCCTTTGCTTTTTTATAAGCCTCTACACTTGCCTGAGGAACATAAATACGTAAAACATCAGAAAGCCTTTCCCAATGACACCCTTCTCCATCAGGATTTCCTTTACAATAACTAAAGATAATAAACTCATTATCAGGAATATTAGGAGGAGTAGTTGGCTTTACCGTTACAGAAGTTAAGGCAATACAATCATCAAAAGCACTCATTCCTATATTTGTGACTTGATAAGGAATAACAATAGAGCTTATGGATTTGCAACCACTGAAAGCACTTTCGCCTATACTTGTTAAAGTATCAGGAAATGTTACAGAGGTTAAAGCCGTACAACCCATAAAAGCCTCCTCTGCTATCTCTGTCAATCCCTTGGAAAGAGTTACAGAAGTCAATTGCTTACAGAAACCGAAAGCTCCCTTTTTTATACTTACAATTCCTTCGGGAAGAGTAACAGAGGTTAAAGCTGTACTTTGAAAAGCATCTTTTCCTATACTTATAACTCCACTAGGAATCGTGATGGCTCCCAAAGCTGAACAGTAAGCAAAAGCTCCTTCTCCTATACTTGTAATTCCTTTAGGAATAGTAACAGAAGTGAGTGCCGTACACCCCAAAAATGTATTATTCTCTATACTCGTAAGGCTTTTTGATAAAGTAACAGAAGTCAAAGCTATACAATTTGAAAAAGCAAGTTCCCCTATATTTTTAACACTATCAGGTAAGATAAGAACACTTAACTTAGTTTCTTCAAAAGCATTCTTGCCTATATGAGTAAGGCTATTAGGGAAATTAATACTCTTAAGGTTTTTACAAGAAGCAAAAGCCTCTTGGTCTATATGTGTAAAACCCTCAGGAAGGATTACCTCTTCTAAGGTCTCACAATGACTGAATGTTCCTGAGAGAATTTTAGTTACCCCCTTAGGGAGTATAATCTTCTTTATCTTTCCACAATAAGAAAAAGCATGCTCTCCTATGCTGATTACTCCTTCAGGAAGTAATAGCCCTTCTTCAACACTAGCTGGAATTGATTTATTGGCAGAAGCAAAGAAATCTCCTCTATATCTTCCTTGAGTAATAGAGACAGGTCTTGTAACAGAGGTTAGTTCTGTACAGCCTTGAAAAGCCTTTTCTCCTATAGTAGTCAGTGTCGTTGGCAAGACTATTTTAGTGATTTTTTTGTTGCCTTTAAAAGCCTCTTGGGCAATAGTAGTAATCTTATTAAGCACTTTATCCTCAGAAAAGTCAATGCTTGTTGCCGCTTGATCTTTCCACTGATAAAGCGTTTTCCCATCTTCACTTAGCGTGTAAGAAGTTGCAGGAATAGTCTGTACTTCTTGTTTCAAAGGAGGTTGTGGAAGGGGCTGCTTTTGAGACATATCCTCATTCTTGTTACAATTAACCATAAACACCCCTAACATCAATGGTAGTGATAAGCTAAATTTCATATGTTTATTTTATAGAATTAGTCACACAAAAGTACGAATAATATTTTACTTTTTTAAGTTTTAAATCTTAAATTTTAATATTCCCTCTCTTTTTTAATGGATAATCTCTATATGTTAAACAAAATTGCCCCTTATAGAAATACAACTAATTGTTTTTTAGAAGATTAGAATATTTTTTACCACGAACAGCATTAATCATAAAAAAGTGCTTACAGCTTGGGCTGTAAGCACTTTTATCTATAATGTGTGTTCGATATAAGCAAGATTATATTTTTTCTCCCACAGATTCCACAGATAAATAAGACTTTTGGGCTTATAAAAATCTGTCTAAATCGCAACAATACAATTACATAGATATAGAAAATCTGAAAAATCAGTGGGAACTTACATTATATCGAACTTACGTTATTTAATAGTAATCCCTGCGGCAAAGTATAAGGCTGGCAAGAAAACACTAGATCGTGTGGATCCATCCTCTCTCTTAGCTTCAGATTCGAACATGGCTGTAAGAGTACGTGCTCTATAACGACCTGAACGAATAAAACTACCTCCAAAAGCTACTGGAATGGCGACATGCTTGCCTATCTTAAACTCTGGCTGTAAGGCTACAAAGAAAGTCTGTGAGGAGAACATCTCTTTTTGGTCATTACGCCTGAGATATGCAGAATAACCTCCCATATTGGCTACTAATTTTAAGCTAAGATTTTCATGATAGTCATAGCCAAAAGCTACTTTTCCTCCATTAAGCAGACTGGCATCTATGGTAAATTTGTCTGAGAAACCACCCTTGTATTTGAAATAGAGAGCAGGAAACAGCATAGGGTAACCAAAGGTGTTATTCAGAGCAACACCCCCACCTAACTCAAGATTGGATTTCCAATGCCATACAAAGAGTAAAGCACCATTGGCTACTACATTATCTCCTATATGAATAGCCGATAGTCGGTTCTCAGGGGTATAACTTCCCGCACCAAGTGCCATAAGCATAGACCAACGTTCTTTCAAGGGGCGCAAATGAAGCAGCGTTGCTGCAAGATTCATCACTTGAGCGGGTTGTTCCTTCTCTATAGGAAAGTTATGATTACTCATCTGTACAAAAGTACCATCGAGCGATACCCCCCATACTGTGGGTCGTTGATAAGGATCTTCTTCCTTAGGAGCTTGCATAGAGATAGGCGCCAAACCATTTATAGAATAGATCATAGCTGATCCTTCTCCTATATTACCATTGGAAACTGCATCGTAGAACTCCGAGTTGCTGATATATTCAGTCTTGACACTGATCTGTGCCGAAACTCCTACTGCAAAGAGTAGGGCTATAAAGGTGCTTACTTTTTTCATAAGAGCAAAGGTAAAAAAAAAACAATCCTCCAAGCTAAAAACGAACCCTTTCTATACCAAAAGCAAATTTCATCCTACAAATGACATGTTTTTACAAAGAAAAAGTGCTTACAGCTTGGGCTGTAAGCACTTTTTATAGTCATAATTAATCATCATGGGAATTAACCATTAATGATTAATAATTGACAATTAATTAGAATCCTAATTCTTTCTTTACGTCATTGAAAAGGTCTTTACCGTCAGCAACAATTACCCCTGCACCAGTGGCAGAATCCAATACGTATTGGAAGCCTTGTGCTTTAGCTACTTTTTCTACCGCCTTTTTAGCCTTTTCCATGATAGGCTCTATGATGGCTTGGCTTTTCTTTTGGTATTCCTCAGCAGCAGTTTGTTGTGCTTGACGGATATTATTTTGCATAGTCTCAAGGTTGCGTTGTTCTTTTTCAAGTTCCGCTTGTTTTTCTTTGAGCTGTGCTTCAGTAAGGGCGTTTACCTTTTGTTGGAAAACTTCCAATTTTTTCTGATATTCCTTAATTGAGGCTTGGATGTCGTTAGTGTAGGATTGTTCTACCTTTTGCAACTCTGCTTGTGCCTTTTTCATATCAGGCATTTCTTTGAGGAGCTTTTGAGAATCAATATGCGCTATCTTCACTTGCGCCATAGCTACAGTAGTACCACCCAAGATAAAGGCTGCTGTAATTACCCAATTTCTAATTTTTCTTATCATTTTTATATATTTAAAATAGTTCTTAGTTGTTAGTGATTAGTTGTTAGTGAACATAATTAAGTAGTATTTTTCACTATTCACTTTTTATTTTTCACTTAATTTATCTTGCTCTTTCATTTCTTACTTTTCGCGCCTGAGTCTTAGTTTCATTTTTTGCTTTTTGCGCTTCGTTTTTGGCTTTTTCCTGTTTGCGTTGTTTTTCTGTCTTGTAATCTACGTCAAGATTTTCCTTCAGTAGGGTGCTTATCTCCTTGTTCCTATCTTCAGCATTATCCTTACGCTTGAGTAAGCGGAGAACTACCTTGCTGATATCATTCTTCTCATCAGCATAGATAGCGGCAGCATCTTCGGAGGTAAGTATATAGTCAAACTTACGAGTCTTGGCAATCTCCTGAGTGATATTGAACACTTGATCCTGTATAGGTTGTACAAGGCGCCAACGCTGGGTGATATAGTCACCTGTCTCTGCACCAAAGCGTTTTTGCTTATAGTCCTCTAGGTTCTGGGTAAGTACTTGTATTTCCTCTTCCTTATCCTTAATCGTCTCAGGGGTGAGCAATGGCTTTTCTGCTTCAAGCTTCTCCTGACGGGTCTTGATTTCAGCTTGCTTCTGTGCGATCTCCCCTTCCCATTGGGCTACCTTCTGTGCCAATTGTTCACTAGCTACCTTGTATTCGTCCATATTTGCCAAGATATAATTCATATCCACATAGGCAATTCGGGTCGCTTTCTGTGCCAAAAGCGGCTGTAGGAAAGAGAGGAATAACAAAGATACAGAGAAAACTTTTATATTCATGATTTGGATATATAAAATATCGTGCCAAAATTAGGAATTTTTTCCCGAATAATGACGATTTAAGTATTATTTATGCTTTTTGTGACGTTTTTAAACCTTTTATTACTCATAATCAAGGACAATCCCAAGGAATATCCTCTACTGGGGACGCCATCTCTGGTCGGTATTCATAGTGCCACCACTCAGAATAGATAGATTTGAAATTGTATTTGTTCAAGACTTCTTTCAGTAATTTGCGGTTGTCTAGGACTTCCTTGGGGAGCTGGGTATAAGTATGGTGCGCACGGGGTGAAAAGGTGTCAAAGGGAGTACCCATATCCAGTTCCTTGCCAGTGGCTATATCCACCAAGGTCAGATCCACTGCCGCTCCCCTATTGTGCTTGGATCCTTTGGCAGGGTTGGCCACATAGTGAGTACCTGGAAGGATCTTCCACATCTTTTTCTGTACCGAAAGCGGGCGATAGCAGTCAAATAGCTTGAGGGAGTAGCCACGCTTTACAAACTCTTTTTGAGCTGCTAACAAGGCTTTTGCTGTGGCTTCTCTAAGGTAACATTCTCCACAGTCATACACTGCCTGTTTTAAGAAATTGTCCGCTGTGGCATACTTTATATCCAAGATAAAATCGTTCGAGAGACTTTTTATATTGACAAACTTCTCCTTGAGCATCTTGCTTTGCGAGGAGTTCTCCCCTTGTGTTATTTGCGCATTTACTGATAGGCTTACCCAAAGGAGCACCGACAAGGAATATATACGAAAAATTCTTCTGCTTATTGTCTGCATATTAGTTTGGCATTCTAAGCCATTTGATAAGTTCTTTATAGGATGGTTTCTTTCCATAGGAGAGAATACCTATACGATAGATGCGGGCAGAGACCCATATAGCTAAGAAGAAAAAGCCATAGAGCAGCGCCAAAGAGAGAATAATCTCTCCCCATGACACCCCAAAAGGAATACGCATGAGCATCACCACAGGGGAGGTTAGTGGAATATAGGAAAAGATTACCGATACGACACCGTGAGGGTCTTCAATTACAGTAAAGAAGCCTATGTAAATGGCCAAAATCAGCGGAAGTAGTACAGGAAAGAGAAACTGTTGGGTATCAGTTTCACTATCCACAGCGGCTCCTATGGTTGCAAAAAAAGCACTATAGGTGAGGTACCCCCCTATGAAAAATAGGAAAAAGGATATCAATAGTTTAGCCAAAGGTAGGCTGTTAATTTCATTTATAATATTGACCAAAAGATGTGGGTCAGCTGTAGGGGCAACCTGAGTTGCTGTAGGCGAAGAGAGAAAGGAAAAGAGGAATCCTGCAATCACCACCCAGATAACAAACTGGGTTAGTCCCACCAGTGAGGTACCAATGATCTTGCCCAAAAGCAAGATACTCGGCCTTACCGAGGAGACAATCACCTCCATAATACGATTGACTTTTTCTTCTATGACGCTGCGCATGACCATATTGCCATAGATTATGATAAACATCATCAGTAGGTAACCCGCAGTACCCCCAAAAGCGAGCTTGAGCCAGCCCAAGGTCTGGGAACTTTCGTCTCCAGAGAAATTGGCCAGCGCGATAGAGACCCGCTGCTGTGCCCCATCTATCTGGGAAGGGGTGATAGAGGCTGCCTCTAAGTTATGACGGAAGAGCCCCTTCTCGAGCTTTCCTTGTAGGCTCTCTACAAAGGTAACACTGGGGGGGTCTTCACTAAAAAATTGGAACTGAGCGGCTTGCTTATCTATATAGAGCAGTCCATAAGCGTTTTCAGAACGTGCCGTCTGCTTGAGTTGCTCCAAATCGCCCTCCTTGTGATAGCTTACCGAGAGGTTGGGACTCTTTTGGAAAATCTCTTGAAAATAGCCGCTTTCGTCTAAAACCTCTATATGTCGCTGAGTGCTATTGTTCAGCTGGGTAAGGTAGCCTATCAGTAGGGACAAGGCAAGCACTGCCAATGGACTAAGGAAAGTCATTAGCAGAAAAGACTTATTGCGTACCTTAGTGAGGTATTCGCGAATGATGATAAGGCGTAATTGTTTCATAACTCGTGCAAAGTTACAACTTTATCAGCAATTATACAAACGGTTTGCGACAAATAATCATGAGCTTATTTCCTATTCTTCCGAGGGTGAAGAACAGATAACGATTCCCCCCTTCGGCTATGGAAAAGCGCTCGCGTATCTCGGCTACTTTCATAGGGAAATTGCGTACGGTGATATTGGCCTGATCTATTTGGCCACTCTTGAGGAGTTTTCGGTCATAGGGGAGAATTTCATCTATAAGAAAGACTCGCCCTGGGAAGTCGGGGATATAATTCTCGCCTAAGAGTAGTTGAGAATCCTTGTTCAGATAAGCCAGTCCATAAGCTTGTCCCACTGGGAAGAGTCCTTTTCCCTTGACCAAGGCAGCATTAGGCTCATAGAGGTAGCGACAGAGATAGCCGCGAGTCATAGGAATATCCTTTTGATATATTTCTGAAGGGAAGAAGCTAAAAATATCGGTACGGGTAGGCAGCATATTGACTGTTTTGATCTGCACCTCGCTTGTAAGTGGTGTTTTCTTTAGTAGGAAGAGGAGTTCCTTGACCTCGCCCTCTACTGCTACAATATGTACCTCATGTGTTTGGGGTAGTTGGGTAAGTGCCCGACTGATATCCAGCATGGGAGAGGCTTTGAGCAGAATCGTATCCGTATATTGCCAAAGAAAATCGAGGCTATGAGGCACATCGGGGGTGCAATCCTCTAAGAAAAACACCTTGTGCTTGTGAGTATCACGGCGGGCAGGGTCTAGGTATATCACATCATAGTGTCTCCCTTCACGTGCTAAGTAGGCATAAGAATCCTCCGCAACACAGTGGATATGAGCCCCAAATACAGCAAAGTTATGCGCTACTATCTCCGAGAGTTCCTCCTGTAATTCACAGTGGGTTACCTCTTGGCAACGCTGGGCAAAGAAATAATCATCAACCCCAAAGCCTCCTGTGGCATCCAATAGGGTACCCTCCCCTACCAATGACGCCTTATAGCGAGCCGTAGCTTCCGATGAGGCTTGCTCCAAGGAAAGCTTTGCAGGAAAGTAAATCCCTTTAGTAACCAGCCATAAGGGCAACTTATCCTTAGCTTTTTGTCTGCCCAATAACTGTTGGGCGAGTTCACTGGGACTCACTCCCTCAAAAGAGGATTTCCTTAGGGCAAATTGGGAGACCTCCTCGGACAAGTGCTCTTGCAAATAAGCTTGTACTTCAGGTTCTAACAATCTATGATTCAGCATGTTATATCTTAACAGTAAGCAACTGTATAAATTTGTTGTTAGGGAAAATAGCCTTGAGGATTACCTTGAGTACTGTATAGGCTGGAATAGCTATAACCATACCTACTATCCCGAAGAGTGTTCCACTGATAAGGGTAACAATGAATATCTCTAACGGACTGGACTTCATAGAGTTGGAGAATATGATAGGCTGACAAAAGAAATTGTCTATCAGTTGGGTCAGAAGGAAGCCCATCAGTACATAGAGGGTCTTTGGCAAGATCACACTCTGCAAGTCGGCGTCCATAAAGTTGGATATGGTCAATACTGAAATCACTACCGCTCCTATCATAGGCCCTACATAAGGAATTACATTGAGCAAGGCACAGAGAAAAGCAATAATCATAGCGTCCTCTACCCCAAAGATAAGTAGTACTATGGTCAGCAATACAAAGATGATGCTCAGCTGTAAGAACAAGCCCAAGAAATAGCGGGAAAGTAAGCGCTTGATATCCTCTATCGTCTTTCTCACTTGGGGTAAGCGCTCACGCTTAACCAAGCTCAGAAAGCTATTGATAATAGTGGTGCCATCTTTCATAAAGAAAAAGGTAATAAAAAGCACTGAGAAAAGTCCTACTCCCACATTACTAATGACTCCTATAAAGCCATTGAGTACTGTGGAGACATCTTGCATATTGAGTAGTTCAGGGATATTGGTTACATTAGACTCCAATCGCTCAAAACCTAAGGAAAGGAGTAAATCGTTCAAGAAACGATGAATATTGTCATTCAGTGCTTGAAAATCAATAGATGCTAAGTTCTTCCCCTGTGAGATAAGCAGAGGTACAAATAAGCTAATCAATCCTGCAAAGAGACCTAATATAACCAAAATAGCAGTAACCGTCGCCCAAGTATTCTTGAACTTAAGACGCTTCTTAAAAAAACGTATCATAGGTCTACCAATAAGGGCTAATACAGTTGCAAGAAGTATATAGATAATGATATTCTGCAACTTATAAAGTCCTAAGGCCAGTAGGACAACGCCTACTATAATCCCCACAGCCTTGAGGATTCCTTGTGCAATAGTGTTTGAAGTCATTTTAAAAAAATAAAAAGTAATAAGGTAAGAAATAAAGAGAATTGACTAATTAGCAAATCAGCTAATTGGCTAATTGACTCATTATCATTCTGTCATTTTCGTTGAGATCTTTTTTGAGGAAGTATTGGAAGCCTTTCTGTCTTAGCATTTGGAGCATTTCCCTCCCTAAGTATTGGTTAATTTCAAAGAACAACTTCCCACCGGAGGTGAGGTTGCGAGTAGCTATATCTGCTATCTTCTCATAGAATAACAGTGGGTTGTCATCGGGAACAAAGAGCGCTAGAGATGGCTCATGCGCCAACACATTGGGGTGCATCTCTCGCTTCTCTTGTTCTCGTACATAAGGCGGATTGGAGACAATCAGATCAAAGCACACACCCAAGTCCTCCACTTGTAGTATATCCTGCTGTACAAACTCTATGACAGCCCTATTACGCTTGGCATTAGTTCGGGCTACTTCCAAGGCTCCTTCACTTATGTCCATCGCCACTACCTTTGCCTTAGGTAGGTGTTTCTTCAGCGCAATGGCAATAGCTCCACTACCTGTACCTATATCCAAGATATGCAAGTTTTCCCTGCCCCAATGGGTACTAACTATCCAATCCACAAGCTCTTCAGTCTCTTGGCGAGGAATCAGTACTCGCTGATCTACATACAGATCTAAGCCAAAAAAATGAGCCTTTTGGTAAATATACTGTATAGGAACATTACGAGCCAATTGTTGTGTTATTGCCTTGAGTTCAAGGAGCTTTTCTTGAGAGATTTCATCATCATGATGTATCACCGAAGCCACATGGTTCATCCCCAAAGTCTCTTCTAGAATAATCTGGAGAATACTCATTCGTTCGGATACATCATAGTTTGTAAAGCTTCCTATGAAACTCTGCTTAAAATCACCTATGGTCATTCTTTACTTTTTGCTTTAGAGAAAATACCACGAATTAGTTCCTTGAAGGTATCAAAATCCACCTTATAAGTGAGTCCTGTACCTTGAGAATAGTCTATTTTGTCCAAGAGGTATTGCTGGAGTTCATTCTCACGATTGAATATTTTGGCACTAAGACGACCGTCCCTAGTAAGGAGGAATTGGAGTTCAAAGTCCCCTGCCACAGCTGTCTGTGTAACGCCTCCTACGGGAATCCCCAACTTACCATTGAAAAAGATTCTATCAGTTATTTGAGTAGATACGGTAATCCCTAAGCGGTCGGAATTGTTGTAAGCCCTATTAGGGGTAGCGGTACCACTTTCGTAGCTCACCCCTAAGTTCAGCTTATCATCATCACTGGAGAGCAGTTGGTTAAAGATTCCTGTGGCAGTCTCTAGTACATTATAGGAAAGCATCTTTTCCCCTGCGGTAGCATCGCTCATGAAGTTTCCCTGTGCCAATAGAGAAAAGGCTTGGAGCTGTTTCTTATCACTATCTTCCAAGTGGTAGTTCAACTCAGAAACAAGGCTAGGGCTACTATCGGGGAAGTTGATATCAAAAACCGTCTGAGGGTGAGCCAAATCACCTTGTAGGTTGATGATCACTTGAGTCTGTATCTTTCGGTTAAGATTGGAATCCAAGAGAACAGAAGGATTCACATAGAGTGTATAGGCCGCCCTAAGATTCTGCAAGGTAGCTCCCATGGGATCTCCATTCCATGAGATAGAGCCATTGGGCAATACCTTGAATTTCTTATCTATCAGTCCCTCATACTTAAAGTTATATTCCCCAGAGGTAGTGATAAAGTCCCCCCACATATTGAACTTTCCATTGGTATTAATTTCCAACAAAAGGGTTCCCGCTCCACGCCCGATTAGGCTAGAGTTGTTTTTAGGATCTACGATAATCTCCACCTCAGCCGAAGGAAGTACATCCACCTCAAAATGCATTTCAAGTCCTTGGTAGGTCTTGGTTACCAACTGCTTTTTACGTCGTCTTTCCTTGGAGACAAAAGTAATAAAGGAATCATCACCCACTGTTTGGGTATCACTCAGCGGAATCTTGAACTTTGTTCCGTCCCCTGTTACTGCATTGACTCCTATGGTAAGATCATCCACGGCGCCTTTGATACTTGCCTTACCTATAATAAAGCCTATACCATAGAAAAGATCATTGTCCTTAGGCCCTGTATTAAGAGCTAAGAAACGCTTTCCTTTGGTATCAAAATGAATATCCAAATACCAGTCCGTGAGACTGCGAAAACCTGCCCCTCCACTGAGGTAAATCTTTGTCTTATAAGCAGTATCCGTAAGTGCTACTTCCTTGATGGTAAATCGGTTATCCTTAAGCCCAACACGCACCACCTCATCGGCCTCCAAATCTATATTTAGGTAAGGTACCCCCACTCCCACCCGGGAGATAGCAAAGTCACCTTCTATATTAGGCTTGGTTAGCAAGCCTGTAACTTTTGCTTGTCCTGTAAGTGTCCCGTGTAGGTTGGAGAGTATATCTTGGGTAAAAGGGGCAAAAGGCGCCAAGTTCAGCTCGGTAATATAGCTCTGTAAGTCCAAATAAGTCTTGTTATCCTTCAGGAAAATATTTCCATAGAGCTGAAGCCCCTCCCCTAACTGGTTAAAAAATTCCAAACTGGTCTTAAAGGAAGAAAGACTCTCATCACCTACGATACTAGCTTGCAAGTTACCTAAATCATATTGGTTAAGCATAAATTGCCTAAGGCTAAGGTCAGCTGTAGGATAATATTTTTCTTTCTGTTGGACAAGGGAAAGGTGTCCATTAAGCAGTCCCCCTACACTAAGATTATCCATGGTAGGGATAATCTTATTGACATCTACCTTTTCAAAGACTAAGTGTAGGTCTTTATAATTATTTTCCCTAGCGATCTTACCATTGACTGAGATAGACTCCTCTCCGTGGCGGAGGGAGATAGGACGTATCTGTATGGAATCTAACTTACGATTAATCACCAATTTATTCTCCCTATCCTTATCTATCTGCCATTCATTACCCTTGAAAAGGATATAGGAAGAAGGCTTAATACCTACCTCTGATTCTCGCCTTTGATTAATGGTATGATAGAACCTAAGGTTGTAATCGTCTTCAGAGTTTTTGCCTCCCTTGAACTCCGTTTGGAAAAAGAGTGTATCACTCACTGAAGTATTGAGCATATTGAACTCCTCTATCTTGTAATAAGGGTTCTGAATACTGGATATCTGGACAAGCGACCTATATGTAGGGTTCTTCTTGTCATATTCCAAATTAACCCCTCGTAACGAATAATCAGAAATATTGATATAAGGCGAACGGAAATTGAGCTTAAAGTCATTCTCATCACCCACCAATTTCCCTCGTATAAAGGTATTAGGGGCAAAAGAAAGTTCAGGATAGAAGAGTTCTATAATCTTGTTGTAGATCTTAAAATCAAAAGTCAAGTACTGCCCTTGCATCACCTTGAACGGCTTGTAGTTTTCAAACCCATAGGCAAGGGTATTGACCAAGACTTGACCTATTTGGGCAAACTTAAACTCTCCTTGTATCTTCCCCGAAATAATATCAGTGGACTCCAAGGTAATGGTACGTAAGCTAGTGGTATCTTTCTGTATATTTATGGCAAAATCGGCAAAGTTATACGTTTGGTCATTCTTCTGATAGGATGCATTCTTAAGCAGTACACGCCCCACCATATTATCCAAGCTATTACCCGTAATATCAAGATCTATATTCCCCTTTACCTTGGCAATAGAGTCTTTTTGTATAAATCCCAAAGCTTTGAGATCTATATATTTCATCTCACCCGCTAGGGTGTAGTTCGAGCGCTGGGAGGAAGTAATATCGGCCATGCCCTTGAAATCCATCTGAAGGTTGTCATCCCCTATGGAAGCAGTCGCCTTGATCTTCTTTTGGAAATACTCAGCATCAAGCTTAATATCCTTGTACAGATAGTTATTATAAAGCGCTGAATGTACTTGCCCATGCAAGGAAAACTTATCCATTTTGTTGAAATCCAACCCCTTACCTACAAATTGCAAACTTGCCGAAATATCTCCTAAGTCATTGACTCCTAGCATCTCCCCTACTTTCAATTGGTAGGTATCCAATTTGCCCTTATAGGTTGCCTCAGTTAAGTGTGGGAGGTCATAGAAAGAACCACTAAGAATAAAGTCCCCTCTTTGGGTAAAAACATCGGCATCTATAAGCAAGTCACGAGTCGTATAGGTCAGTTCTGCCTGCCCTTCAAAGAGACCAAAGTAACGTAAGTCCTCAGGGAGTGTTTCTCCTAATACCTTAGGCATGAGTGAGACAATATCCCCATAGGACGAGGAGAAGTGTGGGAAATCTCCCCAAAAAACAAAGTCTTTTTCTGGAGAAAAAGCATTCTTCAGCAGTACATTCTCTGCCTCTACGGAGGTACTCTCATGATAGAGATGTATATCCTTGATAGAAAGATTATTAAGCGTACCCGAAAGCTCCCCTTCTACTTCTAGGTTCTTTTCCATAGCAAAACCATTGTAGAACCCATTGAGGTCATTGGTACTGATCTGTGAGTTTCTAAGGGTAGCCTTGATCGTTACCTTATTTAGAAAATCGGCATAACTCTCCTTATAGGGAGCAAAACTCAGGTCTGCATCTATGGTAGAAAAAGGAGTCTTGAGCAGTGTTTTATCTATAGAGATCAGTGTATTAGCATAGTGGAAGTTTGTCGAAAGATCATCTACCTTGAGATGCTTACCATAGAGAAGCTCTCCATGCCTCATCTGAAGCTTGACATCAGAATCCACGATCTCAAAGTCCGAAATGATACCTCCGATTCCCTCTACTTCTACCAATATAGGACTTTCCTGGGCAGTTGTATTAAAATCACAAACACGAAAATAGCTATTTTTGAGCCTTATAGTATTGGCTTTCATGATAAAAGGTTCAGGACTACTAGGCTCTCCACTATCAAAACTAGCGACAAATACATCCAAGTTGGACAAGGTATCTCCCTTATAAGTCTTCATATCCATGACAAGACCATCAGCATCTATAGTGGAAAAAATCAGATTTCCCTCCATCACTGCTTTAAGGTCAAGCAAGGGGGTACGTATCTGGCGTGCAGCGATAAGGGTATCTTGGTGATGGTCGCGGATAAGTACCCCGTCCAATCCCACCATCCCTGTAAGACTAATGGAAACACGCTCCACATTCATATTCACCTTGTAATCCTTATTAATACGATCCATTACCCATGTGGCCAACTTAGTTTGTACCACAGGTAACATCAGTAGTAAGAGTATGAATATCAGGATATACAGGAAGGTCTTGATTACCGTCTTGACTATACGAAAGATTTTGTATGCCACCTTTTGCTCTTTTTTGTATCCTCCCTCTCTAAGGTAAGAAGATAGTACGAAATTTGGCACAAAAATACAACAAAAAATGATTCGTTTGTCTTTCGAAAAGAAAAAAATAACAATTGACATTTTGAGTTCTGAATTTTGAATTTTGAGTCGTACCAACACTAAGTTTCCTGTCAAAATTCTCATTACTGACACGTTTTTACTGCTCATAATGCGAATCAATAGTTAAATTCGCTAACTGTATAAGACGCAATAAATTGCGTCTCTACACATGTACTAGCTAAGACAATTACCCAAAAGCATAATCTTCCGTAGAGGCACAATTTATTGCGTCTTAATGAATTAGACTATACAATTGTTCTTCTACTATTGATTCATATTTACTACCATTAAAAGCCTTATAGCTCTCTTCAAAAACCAAAAACCCACTGATAATTAGTACGAGCTGCAAGTTCTCAGCAATGATGTATAATACAACAATTAACAATTAACAATTAACAATTAACAATTAATTTTTTTATCTTTGCCCCCGTCAAAACATAAACAATTATTTCATGAAGAAAATTTTATTAGCCACATTGGCATTATGCTTAGGTCATATAGGCTTTGCCCAAAGAGGAATCTACCAAGAGGATCAGCTATCTTTCGGAAGTAACTTCCTAAAAAACGAGTTTGCTATGCAACAAATCAACTTAGATTTAGGTATAGGTTATCGTTTCTCTGAAAAATTCCGTTTAGGTTTTATTGTGGAATTTGGTCATATAGCTTTTCATGACGAGCGTAACGAAAAAACACGTTCCTTTACTACAGGCTTTGGACTTAACGGTAATTTCAGGTTTTATACCAATGAGAAAATAGCCTTACATTCCCAAACCCACCTGCTTATAGGTGGTCCTAACAAGGATGCTTTGGCTGACTGGGGCTTCTTCAGAGTAGGTACAGAAGTACAGACCTATTTTCTTTCCTTAGCTAGCGAACGTACCAATCCTTATATCTCCCTAGGGGTCAATGCTGTCTCTGGAAACTATGAGAAGAATAATATAGAAATGGAACGTACCTCCTTTATGCCCCATATTGGGATTGGAATTGTAACAAAGTTCTAAGAAGTTTTGAGTTCTGAATTTTGAGTTCTACAAAACAATAGTTAGAATTACAAGACCTTAACTTCCCAAAACTCAAGAAAAACCCCTTACTAGCACGAGTTTGTAGTTTACAAGTTCGTGCTTACTGTTATTAGGAGAACTTGTAGCGCTCTCTTCAAAGGTCAAAGCCTCTACCTAATGACTAGTACAAACTGTAAAAAACACACCAACAAAGGAGAAACTTGGGAGGAAAAAATGATTTTGCTTATGTCTTACTCACGTTGATTGGTATTCAAAGCTAAAAACTCAAAACTTTTCATTACCTTTGCCTCTTGAAAACGAATCTCCTTTATGAGTACAAATATACCCTATATATTGGCGATAGAATCCTCCTGTGATGACACTTCAGCAGCGGTTATGCAGGGTGACAAAGTCCTCTCCAATGTCATTGCCAGCCAAAAAATCCATGAGGAATATGGAGGTGTGGTACCAGAGCTAGCCTCTCGTGCCCACCAACAGAACATCATTCCAGTGGTGCATCAGGCCTTGCAGCGAGCAGGAGTCAGCAAGGAGCAACTCTCGGCGATAGGATTTACTCGTGGCCCAGGTCTACAAGGCTCTTTACTTGTAGGGGTATCCTTTGCTAAGTCCCTAGCACTCTCCCTAGGGATCCCCTTGGTGGAAGTCAATCACCTTCAAGGGCATATCCTCTCCCACTTCATCGATGAAGGACAGAAGAAGCCCTCCTTTCCCTTTCTAGCTATGACCATCAGCGGAGGACATACCCAAATTCTCAAAGTCAGTGACTACTTCTCTATGGAAGTACTAGGAGAAACACAGGACGATGCCACAGGTGAGGCTTTTGACAAAACGGCCAAGCTACTGGGACTCCCCTACCCAGGAGGTCCCCTGATTGACCAATATGCCCAACAGGGCAACCCACATGCCTTCCCTTTTCCTATCCCAAAGGTAGAGGGACTCAACTTTAGCTTCTCTGGGCTGAAGACTGCTGTGCTCTACTTTATCCAAAAACAAGAGAAGGAGCACCCCCATTTTGTCCAAGAACACTTAGCCGACATCTGCGCTTCTGTACAATACACTATCATAGAGATACTTATGCGCAAACTAAAGAAAGCAGTTGCCGAAACAGGTATCCGCCAAGTGGCTATCGGTGGTGGAGTCTGTGCCAACTCAGGTCTAAGGAAAACACTTGAGCAATATGCTCAAAAATATCACTGGGAGGTCTTCCTTCCTCAGTTCCAATACTGTACCGACAATGCCGCTATGATTGGTATTGCCGCTTATTTCAAATATTTACAAAAAGATTTTGCCGATATGCACGTAACAGCACAAGCAAGATATCGTTTTAGTGACTAATCACTAAACAACTAAAAACTAACAACTAAGAAATGAACATCGCTATCGTTTGTTATTCCACTTTTGGTGGAAGTGGGGTGGTCGCCACTGAGTTGGGGGTTGCCCTGGCCCAAAAAGGCTATCAGATACACTTTATTACCTACGGACAGCCTGTAAGGCTTTCTGCCTTTCATAAGAATATCCACTTACATCAGGTATATGTGGAGGAATACCCCTTATTCCGCTACCAGCCCTACGAACTTGCCCTATCAAGCAAGATGGTAGAGGTAGTACGTGAGTATAATATTGATGTGATCCATGCTCACTACGCCATTCCACATGCTTATACCGCCTATATGGCCAAGCAAATTCTTCAGAAGGAGGGGTTGGATGTGGCTATCATCACCACGCTACATGGTACAGATATAACTCTTGTAGGTAATCACCCTTATTACAAAACAGCAGTCAATTTCAGCATCAATGCCTCCGATGCTGTAACTGCTGTCTCTAAGAGCTTGCGGGATATGACCTACGAACTCTTTGACGTACAGAAACACATCAATGTGATTCCCAACTTTATCAATATAGAAAAGAAAAAGCAGCATCCCAAGACCTGCCTACGTGCCATGCTTGCCAATGCAGACGAGATGATCCTAACCCACGTAAGTAATTTCAGAAAGGTCAAAAGAGCTTGCGATGTGGTACGCATCTTCCACAAAGTCCTCCAGCATAAGAAAGCACGACTCATCATGGTAGGTGATGGTCCCGATAGGGAAAACGCCCAAGCCCTCGCCCATGACTTAGAAATACAGAATTATGTAACCTTTCTAGGTAACTACCTAGATGTCAATGACATTCTCTGCTCTAGTGACCTCTTTTTGCTCCCCTCAGAATCAGAGAGTTTTGGCTTAGCCGCCCTTGAAGCCATGGCCGAAGGGGTACCTGTTATCTCAAGCAATGCAGGAGGAATCCCAGAGGTCAATAAGCATGGTGTATCAGGATTTTTAAGCGCCGTAGGTGACATAGAGGACATGGCATGCAATGCCCTGATTATCCTGCGCGACACTGAAACCCTAGCTCAGTTCAAAGCTCAGGCCTTTCAGGAAGCTACCCATTTTGATGAACAAAAAATCATCCCTTTGTACGAAAAAGTATATAGAAATAGTAGGTAAAACCAAACAAATAATTATAATGTGAATCAAAAACTATAAGTATTTTTTTAATGACTTATAGTTAAAAACACATATCAATAGCTAAAATATATGTCCTACTATTTTCTGAAAAAACATAGATTGTATCTCCATTATTTGTGTTTTACAATTTTTTCAACCAATAATTCAGTTAAAAAGTAAAGAACTGATCTTCTTGCCTTTATCTTAGCTGAAAAAAAAAAGGATTTCTTTGTGTTGTTTTAAAAAAAATTTCGTACTTTTGTCGCATAAAATACTAAATATAAATTTTAATGAAATCGCTAAAACTAACACTCTCCGCATTAGCTATTACAGCACTTGTGAGCTGTAATGGTGGCTCTGGAAATGGGCAAAACAATAACGCTTCTGACAATGCAGCTACTCCAGCAGCTCCTGCTGAAACACCTGCAGCTCCTGCTGAGACTCCTGCAGCTCCTGCCGGTGGTGCTAATGTAGATTTAAGCAACAAGGGAATAGGTCCTGTAAAAACAGTAAACCCACCCCTTGCAGCTACTCCTGATCAAGCCCTTGCTGAAAAAGGTAAAGAGCTTTTCAAAATCAACTGTACTGCTTGTCACAAGCCTACTAAGAAATTCATAGGCCCTGCTCCTAAAGGCATCTTGGAAAGACGCTCACCTGAATGGGTGATGAATATGATCCTCAACCCTGAGGAAATGATTGCCAATGACCCTATTGCTAAGCAACTTTTAGCTGAAGCTAATGGAGCTCCTATGGCTAACCAACACCTCAATGAGGAACAAGCTAGAGCTATCTTAGAGTACTTCCGTACTATAGAGTAAGACACTCCCCCAAAGGACTGCTTAAGCAATCCTTAAGCAGTCTTTTGACTATTCCTTAGGATATAAATATTTTTTAAATAAATTGTTTTTATGAAGACAAGCAAATTGTTATCTTTGGCAGTTGCTGGTGCTTTTCTTGCCAGTTGTGGAAATGGCAACAATAGCAATAGTAATAAGTCTGGGGCTATGGGAGCTTCAGATGCTGCCTCAAGGGTGTATGTAGCACCTGGAGAGTACGATGAGTATTATGCTTTCCTATCAGGCGGTTTCAGTGGTCAGCTTGCCACTTATGGACTTCCTTCAGGACGACTCCTCAAAGTAATCCCTGTGTTCTCTCAAGACCCTGAAAAAGGATATGGTTACAATGAAGAAACCAAACCCCTTTTGCAAACTACCCACGGATTCATTCCTTGGGATGACACTCACCACCCCGATCTTTCTCAAACTAACGGAGAAGTGGACGGTCGCTGGATCTTTATCAACGGTAACAACACTCCTCGTGTGGCTCGTATCAGCCTTAAAACTTTCGAAACAGAAGAAATCCTAGAGCTTCCTAACGTAGGAGGAAACCACTCTTCTACTTTTGTTACTCAAAACACTGAGTATATCGTAGGGGGTACTCGTTTCTCTGTGCCTATTCCTCAGGAAGACGTAGCTATTAAGGATTACAAAGGTAAGTTCAAAGGAGCTATCTCTTTCGTGAAAATCAACCCTGATTCAGGTGCCATGAACCTTGAGTTCCAGATCCTTATGCCTGGGTTCAACTACGACTTAGCACACTCTGGTAAGGGTAATTCTCACGGATGGGTATTCTTCACCACTTACAACACTGAGGAAGCTAACACCCTCCTTGAGGTAGAAGCTTCTCAGAACGATTACGACTACATCGCTGCCATCAACTGGAAAGTAGCTGAGGACTATATCAAACAAGGTAAATTTACCGAAATGAAAGCGCCTCACTACCACAATACCTACAGTGATGAAACACACACAGGTAAGAGTGAAGTAGTAGAAACTGTAAAAATCCTCGACGCTTCTAAGCTCCCAGGATTGGTATACCTCCTTCCTACTCCAAAATCTCCTCACGGAGTGGATGTTGACCCAACAGGGGAATATATCATTGGTAACGGAAAACTTTCTTCTGACCTTACTGTACACTCTTTCACTAAGATGCTAAAAGCTATTGAAGACAAAGCTTTTGATGGTGAAAAATATGGTATCCCAACTATCAAAATGGATGCTGTTGTAGCTGGTGTAGTAAAGAGTACAGGTCTTGGCCCATTGCATACCGAGTTTGACGACAAAGGTAATGCCTATACTACTTTCTTTATCTCCTCTGAAGTTATCAAATGGAAAGTAGGTACTTGGGAAGTATTGGACAGAAAGCCTACTTACTACGCTCCTGGACACCTTATGATCCCTGGTGGAGACTCTCGTAAGCCTTTCGGTAAATATCTCCTTGCGATGAACAAGATTACCAAAGACCGCTTCCTCCCTACAGGTCCTGAGCTTTGCCAATCTGCCCAATTATTCGATATCTCTGGTGACAAGATGGAACTTCTTCTTGACTTCCCAACTATCGGAGAACCTCACTATGCACAAGCTATTCCAGCTTCAAAAATCAAAGATCAACAAACTAAGATCTATGCGCTTAAGGATAACCACCACCCTTACGTAACTCGTACCGATGCTGACGCTAAGGTGGTAAGAGATGGTAACAACGTACACGTATATATGACTTGTATCCGTAGCCACTTCTCTCCTGACAACATAGAAGGTGTAAAAGTAGGTGACACTGTATACTTCCACGTAACCAACGTAGAACAAGACTGGGATATCCCTCACGGATTTAGTGTATTGGGTGCTCAGAATGCAGAATTGCTTATCATGCCTGGACAAACAGAAACTCTCGTTTGGAAACCTACTCAAGTAGGAGTATGGCCATTCTACTGTACTGACTTCTGTTCTGCCCTTCACCAAGAAATGCAAGGATACGTTCGTGTATCTGCGGCTAACGCCAACACTCCGCTTAAGTGGAGCCTTGGTGAAGATGAAGAATAATCTATAACCGAAAAAGGCTGGTACTCGTATCAGCCTTTTTTACAAAAATTTAATTGAAATGAAAGCACGAATCTTAATGGTAGTAGCATCCCTTTTGCTACTGCTGCTATTCCTTTTCCCTATTTGGCATATCAAGCTCGATGCGCCTCAATATCCAGAAGGTATCAATATGTATATCTGGATCAACGACATTAATGGAAAGAGCAGCTTCTCTGCTCCAGAGGACGAACTTTCCATACACACTATTGAGAATGTGAACCTTCTCAACCACTATATAGGAATGAAACACATCCATGCCGAAGATTTTTGGGAATTCAAATATTTCCCTTGGGTGATCGGAGGTTTCCTTGTCTTAGGCCTTATTATTGCTTTCTTAGGCAAGCGTATCCTATACCTTGTTTGGGCTGGCCTTATGGGCGTAGCTGGCGTATTGGGTATGTATGACTTCTATCAGTGGGAATACGACTATGGACACAACCTAAGCGACACTGCTCAGATCAAAATCCCTGGCATGGCCTACCAGCCTCCTTTCTTTGGAGGTAAGGAGCTGCTGAACTTCTATGCTGAATCTTATCCAGCAGGAGGTACTTATGCTATGATTTTGGCTGCTGTGCTTGCCTTGGTTGCTTTCTTTGTTGCTAAAAAATGTAACAAATGCAATAAGTGTGCAGCATAATCATTCTAAAGAAAAATCATCTTGGCTTCAGGACTACTCCTCTTAAGCTAAGATGATTTTTTACTTTTTAATCAATTTATTTACAACATATTAACCTTAATTAATTTATCAGACATGAAAAAAGTATTCCTATTTTTGAGCCTTGCATTCCTTATGATTGCTTGCGCTCCCAAGGCCGAGCCTATTGATTATGGCAAGGAAGAGTGTTCTTTTTGCAAGATGACCATCGTAAGCCCTCAGTTCGCCTCTGAGGTGGTTACCCAAAAGTCCAAAGCCTTCAAGTACGATGCCATAGAGTGTATGCTCCAAGCCCCCCAAGAGGACAAGGTAGCCTTATACCTTGTATGTGACTACTTACATGAAAACACCTTGATTGATGCTACTAAGGCCACTTATCTCATCTCCAAAGAGATACAAAGCCCTATGGGTGCCCACTTGGCCGCCTTTGCCTCAAAGGAAGATGCCCAAAAAATCCAAGCTGAAAAAGGGGGCGACCTCTACGACTGGCAAGGAATCCAGGCTAAGTTCCAAGCACATCAGCATCCTGCACATGAGGAACAAGGTAACATGCACGACCATTAATCCTTATTCAAGCCTATGCTAAAAAAACTAATACCCCTGCTTATATGCTTCCCCCTTTTCCTAAAGGCACAATCTATAGAAGTATGCCCCAAGTGTCCTATAAATAGCATTGCTCAAGCTGTTGCAAAGGCTAAAAAGGGAGATACTATTATAGTGCAAAAGGGGACATATCCAGAGAATAATATACTCCTTGACAAGCCTCTAACCCTTATCGGAAAGGACAGACCTATAATCAATGGTCAGTTCAAGGGAAGTATTCTCAAAATCCAAGCTGATAGCATTACCATTAAGGGCTTCCGCTTGGCGAATGTGCCTTTCAAAGCCACAGAAGAACAAGCCGCTATACTCCTAGACAAATCCAAAAAATTCCTTATAGAGGATAATATCATGGATCAGGTATGCTTTGGTGTGCTTCTGAGAAAGGGACGTGATGGTATTATAAAAAACAATAAGATTTCCTCCAATGCTACCCAACAATATAACTCAGGAAATGCCATACACCTATGGAGCTGCAAGAATATAAAAATCATTGGTAATGAAGCGGCTAATTGTCGTGATGGTATCTATATACAATTCTCATCCAAGTCCTATATTGAGGGTAACTACTGCTATAAGAACCTTCGCTATGGGCTGCACTTCATGTTCTCCGATGACAACGAATACTATCGCAACAGGTTTTCTGAAAATGGCGCGGGTGCCGCTGTGATGTTCTCCAAACGGGTAAAAATGGTAGGAAACACCTTCCAAGACAACTGGGGACCATCCTCTTATGGATTACTACTGAAGGAACTCTACGACTCTGAGTTGGTATATAATACCTTCTATCGCAATACCATAGGTATCAATGGAGAAAACTGTACCCGTATGAAGTATAACGAAAATAACTTTACCGAAAATGGTTGGGGTATCCGTATCCGTGGAGGTTGTTACCAGAATGATTTCTGGGATAATAACTTCTTCAACAACACCTTCGATGTGGCCTATGATAACAATGTGAATGACAACAAGTTTCGCAGTAACTATTGGAGTGACTATACAGGCTATGACCTGAACAAAGATGGAGTAGGAGATGTCCCTTACCGCCCCGTGAAGCTCTTTTCCTATATCAGTAATCGTACGCCTGAGAGCATCGTGCTGCTACGTAGTTTATTCATCGATATCATGAATTTCTCAGAGAAAGTAGCCCCTGTATTCACCCCTGAAAACCTTATTGATGAGACACCACGTATGGAACCCGTCAAAAAGACAAAACAATAATATTTACCCCAACTAATACCTATTTCAACAAAATGATTGAATTCAAAGATGTCCATAAGAAATATGGCAAATTAGAAGTCCTCAAAGGCGTGAACTTTACGATCAAGGACGGCGGTATCATCGCTATCTTAGGCCCTAATGGTTCTGGAAAAACAACTTCCATGAAGAGCTTTTTGGGCATGGTAATACCAACCAAAGGTGACATCCTTTTTAACGGAAAATCTATCAAAAACCAATGGGCTTATAGGGAACAAATCTCCTATCTGCCACAGATAGCCAACTTCCCTAATAACCTAAAGGTAAAGGAGCTGATTGCTATGATTAAGAATATCAAGAAGCTCCCTTGCCAAGACCAAGAGCTTATTGAACTCTTCGGTCTGCAAAGGCACCTAAACAAGTCCTTGGGTAACCTCTCTGGAGGTACCAAACAGAAAGTGAATCTAGTACTTACTTTCATGGTAGATGTGCCTATTCTTGTTCTGGACGAGCCTACCTCTGGACTTGACCCAATCGCAATTTTAGCACTTAAGAAGCTTATCTTGCGCGAGAAGGAGAAAGGGAAAACTATACTTATTACCTCTCACATTCTTAGCTTTATAGAGGAGCTCTCCGACGAGATTCTCTTTATCTTAGAAGGAAACATTTACTTCAGAGGTACCCCTGGGCAGCTATTAGAAACCACCCAGAGAGACAATTTCCAAGAAGCCATTGCTGAACTGTTAAAAAACGAAAAATATGATTAAGATTATCCGATATACTTTCTTTGACCTTATCCGTAGTAGCTGGACTTATTTCTACTTGGGTTTTTACCTAATTCTAAGTAGCATCCTACTGTTCCTCAACCATGATATCTCCAAGTCGGTCATCACCCTAATGAATGTGATTATCATTCTTATCCCTTTGATTTCTACTATTTTTGGGATCATGTACTACTATAATGCACGAGAGTTCATTGAGCTATTGCTAGCTCAACCTATTCCAAGGAAACATATCTTCTTAGGACAGTACTTAGGAATTTCTCTATCGCTCTCTCTGAGTCTTATCATAGGATTGGGAATTCCTTTCCTACTCTATGGGCTATTCCTCTCCCCCGATATATTCAACTTTATCATGCTGATTATCACAGGGGTATTTCTTAGTTTCATCTTTGTAGGTTTCTCCTATCTCATTGGACTTTATTATGAAAACAAGATCAAGGGCTTTAGCTTGGCTATTTTTATTTGGCTCTTTATGGCAGTAATTTTTGATGGAATTTTCTTGATTTCCTTTATGGTATTCCGTCAATATCCATTAGATACCTTCTCTCTTGTAATGATCTTGGCCAATCCGATAGACCTCTCTCGTATCTTGATTCTCTTGAAGTTGGATATCTCCGCGCTTATGGGTTATACCAGTGCCTTCTTCAAATCCTTTTTTGGCTCTACTGCGGGTATTACCGCCTCTTTAGGTTCCCTATGCCTATGGGTAAGTGCAATTATCTTTATGATACTGAGAAAGATAAAGAGGAAAGACTTTTAGTTAGTTTTGAGTTTTGAGTTGTAAGTAACTCAAAATTAAAAACTCAAAACTCAAAACTTTTTTGTATTTTTGTCCCCTAATTCCAAATCACTTATCTTATGACTATTGTTCAGTTTCAATACATTTTGGCCGTTGCCCAATACAAGAATTTCAGTGTGGCTGCTGAGAAATGCTTTGTCACCCAACCTACACTAAGTATGCAAGTACAGCGCTTAGAGGAAGAGTTGGATGTGCTTATCTTTGACCGCACAAAAAAGCCTGTCCGTGTAACAGAAGTAGGAGAAAAAATCCTAAAACAAGCCGAAAGTATTGTCAATGAATCTGAGCGTATTAAGAGCCTTATTGCTCAGCATAAGGGCTTCATAGGTGGGCGTTTCCGCTTAGGAATTATCCCTACAGTAGCTCCTACCTTACTACCTATGTTCTTGAACAATTTCACCAAGAAATACCCTAAAGTAGAACTACATGTGGAGGAGATGACCACTCGCGAATGTGTTCGTGAACTTAACGAAGGAAGCCTAGATGTGGCTATTGTAGCGACCCCCCTAGGAGAAAAGAACCTTGTAGAACGCCCTCTATATGATGAGCCTTTCGTAGCCTATATCCCCAATGACAGATACCATCTCAAAGAAAAACAGAAAATACACACCTCAGACCTTAGCACCAAGGACATGCTTATGTTGCAGGACGGGCACTGTTTCCGCGATAGCGTACTGAATATCTGTCAGGAAATAAACAATCATGAGAAAGGCAAGCTCCCTCCTGTAGAAATCAAGAGTGGTAGTTTCGAAACACTTATTCGTTTGGCCAATGAAGGTATGGGTATGACCCTACTTCCCTACCTGCATACGCTCAACTTAGCCGAGTCCGAGCAGAAGAACCTACACTATTTTGAAGAACCATCTCCTGCTCGCGAAATTAGCCTCTTGTACCATAACAATGAATTGAAAATTAATATCATAAACGCTCTATACGACGTCATTGCAGGCGTTGTCCGTGGCGCTATCACCTTTGAGGATCTCAACATCATTGACCCAGTACTTAAGAGAAAGACTAAAAAGTAAAAGAAAAAAGGTAAAAAGAGACACTTTTTACCTTTTATCTTTTATTTCTTACTTAAATAGAGTTGTCTGACAATCCCATCGGCTAATCCTACTTTAGGAACAAGAATGTGATTGATTTTAGCCCACTTCATAGCCTTAATGTAGATAGGTAGTGCTAAGGGAAGAATATCGGCACGGTCTGGATTGAGTTCAAGATCACGAATACGCTCCTCATAGGTCATTTGGCTAATCTGTTCAAGATAGGTCTCCAAGAAATGTAATGTAAGAGGAACATCCTTTCGCTTACCTGTGGATTTGGAGATTTTATTAATATTACCTCCTGAACCTACGGCTTCCATACCTTTTAGGTCTTTGGTATAAAGACGAATCCAGTCCTTCACTTTGTCCCATAGCTGCTGGTCGGCCTTACCCTTGAGCAAGCGTACTCCTCCGATAGGGAAAGACTTGGAGGCACGAACAGTTCCTTGTGTATATACAGTAAATTCTGTACTACCACCCCCTACGTCTATATAGAGATAATTCTTATCACTCTCCAAGAGGGTATGTAAGTCAGTATTGGCTATAATAGCCGCTTCTTCCGCTCCATCTATAATCTCTATAACCACCCCAGTATGCTGGGCAATATCTTGGACAATTTCTGCACCATTAGTAGCCTCACGCATAGCCGAAGTCGCACAAGCACGGTAAGCTTCTACCCCTTGCACTTTCATCAGTAAGCGATAGGCTTCCATTGCATCCTTCAGGCGTGAAGCGTTCTCTGGGCTTATCTTCCCTTGTTCGAACACATCCGCTCCCAAGCGAATAGGCACACGCACTAAGCTGCCTTTGGAGAAGATAGGCATCTTGCCTTCTTCCTCTAACACATTGGCTATAAGCAGGCGTACCCCGTTGGAACCAATGTCTATACCTGCAAATTTACGTATATTCATGCTTGTGTCAAGTTAGTTTTATCGTGCAAATCTACAAAGATAATCTTACAAAAACAACTAAATAATAGAAAAAAACCTTCTGTAACTATAAGTTACAGAAGGTCATCTAAAAAAATTAAGTAGAATGAAAAAGAAATTTATAAAAGTTTGACAACATCTTTAGCAAAATAAGAAGCAATAAGATCAGCTCCTGCACGCTTAATCGCATAGATTTGCTCAAGCATAATAGCATCGTGGTCTAACCAACCGCGCTGTGCAGCGGCCTTGATCATCGCATATTCTCCTGATACTTGATATACAGA
>NZ_CALHGG010000035.1 GCF_938029845.1 uncultured Capnocytophaga sp. | reverse complement strand
TTAGGAATTGTCTTAGCCAGCGCCTGTGTAGAGACGCAATTTATTGCGTCTTACAAAGTGTCTAATCCATGATTTCAAGGTAAAAGATAAAAAGTAAAGTCGCGTAAGCGAGTATGTGATTAAAATTCCTATGCGTGGGTGTGTGATTTGTTCAATTTACAAGATGCCATGAATTGCGTCTCTACGGAAAACTATGTCTATTAACATGAGCTCTATATAATGAAAACTCGTACAAAACCAGCGTGGGGTCTGATCGCTGACAACTGACTTCTGTCTACTGACCACTAACAACTAAATACTGACCACTAACCATGGTGCAAAATTACAACATTCATAGTAGTAAAATCAAGAAAAAGGTGTATGAGAAGTAATAAAAAGATTTGTTAATTTATTGTATAGCGATTAATGCTTCGTTCTCAAGGGTTAACCTATCACAAGCCATTACTAAAAAACAGAAATACTTGACTTTTGATTAATAATTTCGTAAATTTGCCCGCTGAAGTAGGGGTCAGTAGACAGTAGACAGTAGACAGTAGACAGTAGACAGTAGACAGAAGACAGAAGACAGAAGACAGAAGACAGAAGACAGAAATTAAGAACTTACACCTAATAACCTATGATTAGAAGAGAGATTGCACCCAATATAATGGAGACTGTTATTGAAAATCCAAGCGACAAACTTTTAGCTATTTGTCGCAAGATGCGTTATCGTAAAATGGAACGAAAAGAGGAAATTTTAAAGAAAACTAAGGAAGTTACATCACGTATAAAAATTTAATTTTGGGCAATTTAGAGGTTAAAATTCCTTTTATTACAGAACAAGGAAATGAATACACTTTGGAATTTGCTATAAACAAGGATATTCCTGACGTATCTATCCCTATCCCTATAGTTGAAATCTCTATAATTTTAGAAAAACGTGTTACTAACACCAATTCTTTCAGAGTTTTCAACTACATTATAGAAGAAATACGTTCGTATTTGTCTAATCATGATGTGATTCTCTTTTACTATTGTGATGGTGGCAACCTATATTATCGCAGCAATAACAAACGAAAATTTACCTCTCCACAACATCTTAGAAGTGTATTTTTCAATACGCTGTTTGAAAAGGCAAACACTTCTTTACTAATTGAGAATCAGGTAATAACTGACGAAATACATGGAAACCACTACTTTTCCTTTATTTATAACAAAAAATATAAGTCTTATATTCAAACGCTCTTAGAGGAATTAAAAGATCTTGAAAACAAATAACAACTTAAAACTAACATCTTGTATTTTATTATCAAATCCTTACATATCATTTTTGTAGTGAGTTATTTTGCAGGACTTTTCTATATAGTGCGCCTGCTGATTTATCATACGGAAGCCTTACAAGGTAAAAACGAAGTAGAACGCGAGATCCTTCATAAGCAATATTCTTTTATGGAGGAACGCCTATGGAATATCATCACAGTACCCGCCTTGGTGATTGTGCTAGTTACAGGGGTATATCTGCTATGGATGTTCGACTGGCTATTCCTTACGCAGGGATGGATGCATATCAAGCTTTTGGGACTTGTGTTCCTATTAATATATCATTATTGGAGCTGGCGCACTCTCAAGGAGTTACAACGCGGAGAAACCCGTTACAGTTCTGTCAAACTCCGTATGGCGAATGAAGTAGCGACCCTACTGCTTTTTGCCATCGTCTTTTCCATAGTACTCAAGGACTTATTCCTACAATATTGGTGGGCTACCCTATTGAGCTTTGTCGCCATGGGAGCATTGATTATGGGCGTAGTGAAAATTGTGAATAGAAAAAAATGAGACAAATCAGCTAATTGACATGAAATACACAGTACTTGGTGGTGGTAGCTGGGCAACGGCTATCGTAAAAATTCTCAGCGAGAACCTCCCTGAGATTACTTGGTATATGCGCAACGAACTGGCTATATCGCATATCAAAAAATACAAACATAATCCTAACTACCTATCCTCGGTAGAGCTGCGGACAGATAAAATTCACCTAACGAGCAATATCAATGAGGCTGTGGAATGGGCGGATTACGTGATTTTCGTGATTCCTTCGGCTTTCTTGGTAACAGAACTCTCCAAACTCACAATACCACTGAAGGATAAGGTGGTTTTCTCGGCTATCAAAGGAATTGTCCCCGAATCGGGATTGGTGGTAGGCGAACATCTTATGGAGGCTTATGGCATCAACCCAATGAATATAGGGGTAATCACCGGTCCCTGCCACGCAGAAGAAGTGGCGCTCGAACGCCTTTCCTACCTCACGGTGGCCTGCGAAGACCTCCTCAAGGCTGAGGAAATGGCTTCCGCCCTGCGAGGTCCTTTTATCCGCACCAAGATCAGCGAGGATATCATAGGAGTAGAGTATGGGGCTATGCTGAAAAATATCTATGCCATTGCCGCAGGAATCGCCCACGGACTAGGTTACGGAGACAATTTCCAAAGCGTGCTGATGAGCAATGCCATTCGCGAGATGCAACGCTATGTAGATGCTGTTCACCCCATAGCTCGCGATATCAACCAATCGGCTTACTTGGGCGACTTACTCGTTACAGGCTACTCCGCTTTTAGCCGCAACCGCCTTTTTGGAAGCATGATCGGTAAGGGATATTCCGTCAGAAGTGCCTTTATGGAAATGAACATGGTAGCTGAGGGTTATTATGCTGTGGAAAATGCCTATAAGATCAACCAACGCCAATCCACCCCCGCCTATACCCCTATACTCGATGCCGTCTATCAAGTACTCTACCTCCACTACCCCACCCGTGAGACTTTCGAAAAACTGACGGAGAAAATGGACTAACTGATGAGCTGATGAGTCAATTAGCTAATGAGCTAATGAGACAATTAGACGATGAGTCAATGAGACGATGAGTCAATGAGACGATGAGCAAATCAACTAATTGGCAAATCAACTAATTTAAGTTTCGCAAGTCATTTTTAGGTT
>NZ_CALHGG010000034.1 GCF_938029845.1 uncultured Capnocytophaga sp. | reverse complement strand
ACTGGCTCGTGATATCCTGCTCCCTAAGTTTGATATACCAGAGGAGTTCCAAGAAGCCGATGATCCCACTGGAAAGAAAGGAGAAAACAAATATCTCCGTCACCTCACTTACTTAGGTGCCGAGAAAAGGTATAAGGAACTTACCGAAGAAATTCGTGAACGCATTGATTTTGAGCTTTCTATCATTGAAAAAACAGGATATCCAGGGTACTTCCTTATTGTGGAGGACTTCATTACTGCCGCACGCAATATGGGCGTTTCAGTCGGTCCTGGTCGTGGTTCTGCAGCAGGATCAGCGGTAGCTTATTGCTTGGGAATCACCAATATAGACCCTATCCAATACGACCTACTTTTTGAGCGTTTCCTCAACCCCGACCGTGTGAGTATGCCCGATATTGATATTGACTTTGAGGATGATGGTCGTGGACGTGTTTTGGACTATGTAATAGAGAAATATGGAGCAAACCAAGTGGCACAGATCATTACCTATGGTACCATGGCTGCCAAATCCTCTGTACGAGATACCGCACGTGTACTAGACTTGCCGCTAAAGGAAGCCGACCAAATAGCCAAACTGATTCCTAATATTTCTCTTAAAAAAATCTTTACTCTCAACGATGAAGACCTAAAGGAAAAAGTGGGTAGTGACCTACCAAAAGTACAACAGCTCAAAGAAATAGCTGAGGGCAGTGACCTCTCGGCTAAGACTGTTCAGCAGGCTTGTATCTTAGAGGGTTCAGTACGCAACACAGGAGTACATGCCTGTGGAGTTATTATCACCCCTGACGATATCACCAACTTTGTCCCTGTCGCTTTGGCAAAGGACTCCGACCTGTTCATCACCCAGTTTGACAACTCCGTAGTAGAGAGTGCAGGGCTCCTAAAAATGGACTTTTTGGGACTGAAGACCCTTACCATTCTCAAGGATGCGGTGTCATTGATCCAAAAGCGACATGGGATCGAATTAGATATAGACCATATTTCTTTGGAAGACGAACCCACCTATGCCCTCTTTCAGCGTGGAGAGACTATTGGAGTCTTCCAATACGAATCCCCTGGTATGCAGAAATACATGCGCGAACTCAAGCCTACAGTCTTCGCTGACCTTATCGCTATGAATGCTCTCTACCGACCAGGACCTATGGAATACATACCGAGCTTTATCCATCGCAAACATGGAGTAGAGCCTATTACCTATGACTTGGCTGATATGGAGGAATACCTCAAGGATACCTATGGTATCACCGTATATCAAGAGCAGGTAATGCTCCTCTCTCAGAAATTGGCTGGATTCACCAAGGGTGAAGCCGATAAGCTCAGAAAGGCGATGGGAAAAAAGCTCAAGGATGTCTTGGCGGAGATGAAACCTAAGTTTATAGAGGGGGGAGGCAAAAAAGGACACCCTGCTGAGGTCTTGGAGAAGATTTGGAAAGACTGGGAAGCTTTTGCCAGCTATGCCTTTAACAAATCACATTCTACCTGTTATGCGTGGATTGCCTACCAAACAGCTTTCCTCAAGGCGAACTATCCCGCCGAATACATGGCTGCGGTACTCTCCAACAATATGAATGATATCAAGTCCATCAGTTTCTTTCTTTCCGAATGTAACCGCATGGGTATCAAAGTACTCAGTCCTGATGTGAATGAATCCGAATACAAGTTCACCGTGAATAAGGACGGGGCGATTCGCTTTGGTATGGGCGCCATTAAGGGATTAGGTAAGGCTGCAGTGGATACCATTGTAAAAACGAGAGAAAAAGGCCCTTACAAGTCTGTTTTTGATATGGCAAAGCGTATAGACCTCAAATCGGCCAACAAGAAAGCCTTTGAAAGTCTTGCCCTTGCGGGAGGGTTCGACTCCTTCCCAGGGGTGCATCGTGCCCAGTTCTTCCACCAAAGCCCTTCGGAGAATATGAACTTCTTGGAAAAGATCATTCGCTATGGTGCCAAATCACAGGAGAGTGCCCACTCCATACAGCTAAGCCTCTTTGGAGATAGTCCAGAAGTGCAAATTCCCGAACCCAAAATGCCAGAGGTAGAGCCTTGGAACACCTTAGAGGAACTCCGTCGTGAGAAAGAAGTTGTAGGGATCTATATCTCTCGTCACCCCTTGGACATGTTCAAGTACCAATTAGATTACCTCTGCAATAGAGAAGCAGCAGAATTTACCAAGGATTTTGTAGGTATGGAGAACCAAGACGTACGTTTTGGGGGAATGATTGTCAAGATGGAACACCTCACCAGCAAAAACGGGAAAGGCTGGGGTGCTTTCACCATAGAAGACTATAGCGGTACGGCTGAATTTCGTATCTTTGGCGAAGAATACCTAAAATTCCGCCCTTTCCTATCCGAAAAGCAGTTTGTTTTTATCAAAGCTCATATCAAGGGTGGCTATACCACCCCTGATGGACGTACCTTTGGCCCCAAGATTATTTTCACTCATATAGGCTTTTTAGAAGATGCGCTACAGGAGAATATAAATAAACTACAAATAGCCTTAGAACTACAACAAATAAACAGAGAAAACCTAGACTATCTTAAAGACTTGTCTCATAAGTTCAAGGGGAATATTCCTTTTAATTTTCTAATTACAGGAAAAAACCAAGATCAGAAAAAAGATATAGAACTACCTATGAATAGCTATGGTACCAAGGTCAAGATATGCAAAGAGTTTTTTGATACGCTTTCGAACTCCTCATTCATTTATAGGCTCAATAATGAATCTCGCTGGCTAAACCTAGTCATAGATGTCCCTACCTCTATTGCTGGAGAAGAAGAGGAAGTCCTTGAACTTATGGAAGAAATAGAAATAGATTAACAACTATTGAAAATTTAACAATGCTAATTTATAAAATTAAAATATTTTCATTGTATTTATGTACTAAAGAATCTTTTAAAACATATTTTTAACTAGATAGAATTCTTATGAAACCAATTCTTTCCTATAGAATTATTCCCTTATTTATAATCTTATTAGTAAGTATGATCTCCTGCTCAAGTAATGAAGTAAGTGAAACCTATGTATATATTTGCAAGGGTTCTAATAGTTATGCTTATCATTATAGCCCTAATTGTAGAGGACTGAGACGGTGTTCTACAGATTTAGAAAAATTAACAGTAAAAGAAGCTGTAGAAAAAGGAAGAAAACTATGTGGTTATGAAGACTAAGGTAGGATATACTATACTTAGAGCAGCTTTTTCATTCTCAGGGCGTATTGGTAGAACAGCATATGGTCTGAGCCTAATTATTTGTACTCTTTTAAGTATACTTATCCTTACAAGTATACTTCAAACTAAAGGGAATACTGCCTTTTTAGTGCTTTTATATATACCTATGGGATGGTTTGCCTTAGCCCAAGGCGCTAAGCGTTGTCATGACTTGGGAAATAGTGGCTGGTTTCAGTGGATTCCCTTTTACTATTTCATTATGCTATTGAAAGAGGGGGCTAAAGAAGTCAACTATTATGGTGAGTCTCCCAAGCATAAGCATTCTCAAAAGGACACATTCTTTGAGGATATACCTCCCTCGGATATTGATAGTGCTTCTGCTGATCAAAAAACAGAGACCTCTTATAGCAAATATAATAAGGATTATAGGAAAAATTATAGCAAGGAATACTAACTTACGAATGTATAAAATTATTCTTTCTTTTTATATAAGTGTTTTTTAAGTTCTTCTGTAGAAATAAAAAATGTCCATAGCTAAAGTAGGTTAAACAAAGGTCTCGTCAAATCTTTGTTTATAGCTCTCTATAACATCAATCCCGATTTAGAACAAACAAGTAATCCCCCTCTATTTCTTGAGTAGCTATTAGGTCTCCTCTAAGTTGTGGGGCTTTAAGACCATCAGAAAATTGAGGGCTACCTATAAATATACGAGCTTCATCCCATAGGCCCTCATCTATGAATTGTTGGAGTACTTGAGCACCTCCCTCTACAATAAGACTCTGTACTTGCTGCTCATATAAGTAATTACATACTTGCTTAGGCATAGGAACAGAGGAAGAAAGTGGAGCAAAAGATATATGAGGGGTATTGGATGCCTGCACTGAGGTAAAAACAACCGTAGGATCTCCCTGAAAAATGGCTAAAGAATTAGGTAAGGAATTGTCGTTATCTATAACCAAGCGCAAAGGGTTATTCCCTACCCAATGGCGTGTAGTAAGGGAAGGGTTATCCTTCTCTACTGTATGCTTACCTACCAAGATAGCACCTTCTTGCGCCCTCCATAGGTGAGTAAGTTGCTGAGAAAATGTGTTAGAAATCCATACAGGTACCTGCTGTGCTTGTTGCAAAGGTGCTATAAAGCCATCGCGCGTTTGTGCCCACTTAAGAATAATATAAGGACGCTTTTGAGCATGAAAGGCAAAAAAACGTTTGTTAAGCGCTTGGCTTTCGGTCTCCAAAACCCCCACAATGACCTCTCTGCCTGCTTGTCGTAAGCGTTCAATACCTTTGCCTGCGACTTTAGAATAAATATCTACACAGCCAATAACAATCTTGGGGATTTCCTTTTCTATAACTAGGTCGGCACAGGGAGGCGTTTTCCCAAAATGCGCACAAGGTTCCAGATTCACATAAAGGGTACTTTCCTTAAGCAGGTTTTTATCCTTGACAGAAGCAATAGCATTGACCTCTGCATGGGGCTCACCTGCCTTAGTATGCCAACCCTCCCCTATGATTTTTCCTTCATGAACAATTACACTCCCTACCAATGGGTTGGGATAAGTATAGCCTATAGCCTTATGTGCTAAGAATAGGCAGCGCTGCATGTATCGCTCGTCTGTAGTCATCATGATAGACGTTGGAATTTGGCTGATACCCAACGATTTCGCTCTATATGGCTAATGTAAGTAAGCCCTACCTCTTGGCATTTCTCCTTTATCGCAGCTAGGTCTTCCTCATAAAATCCACTAACTAAGAGCAATCCTTTAGGAAGCAACGTTTGGGCGTAGGCAGGAATATCTGAAAGCAAAATATTTCGGTTAATATTGGCTAGGATAAGGTTATACTGCTCTCCTGCAATCAGAGAAACATCTCCTTCCTTTATAGTAATAAAGGAGCAATCGTTCTGTTGTACATTTTCTGAGGCATTCTCCACGCACCAAGGATCTATATCTATGGCTGTGATATCACGAGCACCACGCAAAGCTGCCATGATAGCCAAGATTCCTGTACCACAGCCCATATCCAAGACTTTCATACTCTCAAGTGACAAAGAAAGTAATTGCTGTAGCATCATATAAGTTGTTTCGTGATGACCTGTACCAAAGCTCATTTTCGGAGTAATCACAATATCATAGGGTGTATTAGGTGCAGAATGGAAGTTTGCTCGTACGGTACAGAGATCCTCCACCACTATGGGAGAAAAGTTCTTTTCCCACTCTTCATTCCAATTGACTTGTTCTATTTCAGTTATTTGGTAAGAGATTGTAAATTCTGGATTCCCTAATAGATAAATATCCTCTAGTATCTGCTCATTCCAACTATCTTTAGGAATATAGGCTTTGATTCCGGTAGGGGTATCCACAAAACTATCAAACCCTACTTCGGCAAGTTCAGCTATCAAAATTTCTGATCCCATCTCAAGAGGTGATACTGTAAAATCGTACTCTATATAATTCATTATCAATAATTAATTATTAATTGTTTAGGCCAATTCTAAAGCAGCAATTTCTACTTTTTCGCCTTCTTTTGTTTCACAGATGATAGAAATATAGTCAAATCCATTTCTTTTTACCTCTTCCCAAGAAAGACTTTTCCCATTGATCAGAGTTACCATATCATCTTCATCTATTTCATAATCTTCCTTTTCTTCTTCATAATCAATAGAATAACCAAAATCTATATGAATTCGACTAGTAGCAATATTGTATTTCACCAATACGCGTTTTTCTACCTCTTCTAGGTCAAACTCATCACAGAACATAGCATTATAACCATGTTGATAACCATCAAAAAGCAATATTTCTTCACCTGTTTCTATATCTTTGGCTACTATTTTACAAGGAATAGGTATCTCATCCTCATAATTATCTACAATAAAAGGATACTTCCGATCCTTTATTCCCAATAATCCTCCATAATAATATACTTCAAAGAGGGTGTTTCCCTTTTTTGATTGTATATCTACCGAAAGATAATCGCCCTCTTCTACATCTCGGACATTATCACTTAAGTAAGTAGGTACTCTATTCATGAATAAACCTTTGTTATTTAGTAGGTGCAAATATAGGAAGAATCAAAATGATTGCCAAATATTTTTCTTGTTTTTCTATCTGAAAAATCGTACATTTGTTAGCGCTTAATGAGGCTTTCTCTCTGATGAAAAGATATACTACTGGTTTTTCCTATTGGACAAAGCAACAGAAACGAGGTGTTTTGGGGCTTTTGTGCTGTTGCATATTGCTACAAATAGCTTATCTTATGATAGATATCTCCTCTCCTCCTGCAGCATTTTCTCAAGAAAACCTTATTGCTTTCCAACAACGGATAGATAGCCTAAAGGCACAGGAGAAAGCAACCCAATATACTGTCAATCCTTTTAATCCTAATTTTATTTCAGATTACAAAGCCTATATTTTAGGAATTTCAGCTGAACAACTCTCTCGATTACAATCCTTTAGAGAGACGGGTAAGTATGTCAATTCCGCTAAGGAGTTCCAAGAAGTAACTGGAGTTTCCGATTCTCTTTTGGCTACTATTGAACCTTTGTTCAAATTCCCTGATTGGGTTACTCAAAAAAAGACAGGCTATCCTAGTTCCTATGATAACAAACCCACAGCAAAGATTATAAAGAAAGATCTTAACACCGCCACTGTTGAGGACTTATTGCCTATTCGAGGAATAGGAGAAAAACTCTCTGAGCGCATCCTAAAATACCGCGAACGTTTGGGAGGCTTTTCTCACAAAAAGCAATTAGGTGAGATATATGGTCTCTCCGAGGAAGTTATCTCGGAAATATGGCGATACTTTGACCTACTGAGTCCTGCACATGTTAGCAAAATAGAGCTGAACCAAGCTTCAAAAAAAGAGCTCTCCAAGATACCTTATCTTAGTTATAAAGAGGTAGAAGCCCTACTTATCTTCCGCTCAGAGCGAGGAAATCTCAGTTCACTAAATGATTTACAAGCTATAAATTTTTCAGCTGAAAAAATAGAACAGCTCAGCTGGTATCTGAAAGTAGAAAAATAGCTATTTTTCTTTGCTTAATTGGTTTATATATTGTATTTTTGCGCTTTATTATTACAATAGTATGAATAAGAATCATTATGCCATTATCATGGCGGGGGGCGTTGGCTCTCGTTTTTGGCCTGTAAGTACTTGGGCTTTTCCTAAGCAATTTCATGATATGTTGGGTACAGGGCAAACACTCTTACAACGCACTTACCAACGTTTAGCTAGCTTTATCCCCAAGGAAAATATCCTTATCTCTACTAATGAAATCTACAAAAACTTAGTAAAAACACAATTAGCGGGTATTACAGAAGAGAATTTGGTATTAGAACCTTCTATGCGCAATACGGCTCCCTGTATTCTCTATGCTACTATGAAGATTCAAAAACGCAATCCTAATGCCGTTTTTATTGTAGCTCCTTCCGACCACTGGATAGAACAAGAAGATGAATTTCAGGACAATGTAAAGAACTGTTTTACACTATGTGAACAGCAGGATATACTGATGACTCTGGGAATCAAACCTACTTTTCCAAATACAGGTTATGGTTATATACAATATGACAAAGCTGATAGCAAACCCAGCAAAAAGGTACTTCAATTCACTGAAAAACCTAATTATGAACGAGCTAAACAGTTTCTTTCTGAAGGAAATTATCTATGGAATGCAGGTATCTTTATATGGCATACACAAAGTGTATTGAGAGCTTTTGAAAGATTCCAACCTCAATTATATGCTCTATTCAAGCAAGGGGAATCTGCTTATAACACCCCTCAGGAATGGGAATTTATCAGGGATAATTATGGAAAAGCTGAAAATATATCTGTAGATTATGCGATTATGGAACCTTCTGATAATATCTATGTGTATCCTGTAGGATTTGATTGGAATGACTTAGGCACTTGGGGCTCCTTACACGAAAAATTGGCCAAAGATTCTAACAATAATGCGGTGGTCAATGCCCTTACCTTATTCAAAAATGCCTCAGACAACATTATCCGTACTGATACTAATAAGGTAGTAATTGTAGATGGTATAGAACACTATATCATTGTAGATACAGCCTCTGTACTTATGATCTATCCAAAAGAAAAAGAACAGAGTATCAAGGAACTACTCAAGGAAGTTAAAGAGAAGTTTGGTAATAACCTCTCTTAATAGCTTAGGAAATTATTTTTTGATACACCTTCAACAGATTTTCACAGACGTTTTCGTCTGTGAATTTTTGTACATAGCTATATCCTACCTCTTTCATCTGTTGCATACGTTCAGCAGATGAAAGTAGCTGTTCTATCGCCTGCTGAATCTCATGGGCTGTGTTTTCTATTGGATTTATATAGATACTTCCACTGCCTCCTGCCTCTTCAAAACAACTTCCTTGGGAGGTAATCACAGGTGTTTTAGAAAAGAGGGCTTCTATAATAGGAATGCCAAAACCTTCAAAAACAGAAGGATAACAAAATATCGTAGCTGCTTGGTATATCATCGCCAACTCTTGCATGGAAACTCCTGAAAGCACTCTTACTTGAGATTGCATATTATTCTCCCTACAATAAGCCTCTATTTTTTCATAATAGGCAGTCTTCTTCCCTACCATAATAAGGGGAAGGTCGGTTCCCTTAATAGCTTTTACAATCTCTAAAGCATTCTTTCGTTCCTCAATAGCCCCTACGTTGAGAACAAATCGGTCTGGGAGGGCATATTTCTCTCTTACTTTGGCTTTTTCTTCCTCTGTATAGGTTTGCTTAAAGGCTGCATGACACCCTTGATACACTACTGATATTTTATTAGGATCTATATGAAAATAATCTACTATATCACGCTTAGTCTGTTCACTGATAGCAATAATATGTTGTGCTTTCTCAGCTGCATAACGAAACTTGAGAGTATACATTTTTCTATCAAAAGCAGTGTACCACTGGGGAAAACGCAAGAAAATAAGATCATGTATAGTAACTACTGTAGGGATGTGCTTGTATATGCCTACAGGAATCTCCCCAGATAGCCCATGATAGACATCAAGTTGTTGTCGCTTAGCAAGTGTGGTAATTCTAAAGAGTCGCCAAAGGCTTTTGAGTTTTCTCCAAAAAAGGCACTTAGGGTTTATCTCTGTTGTTTTTTCAGTTATCTTTACTCCTAAAAATTTTCTTTTTTGAGGATTAAAGAGTACCAACTCTATATCCGTTTTTTCCTGCAAAATACGAATAAGGTCACGGCTATAATTACCCAATCCTCGGAAATTATGGAAAGCCCGCTTGGCATCGAATCCTATTTTCATTTCTTTGTCTTTAAAACCTCTTTCAAAAATTTAGCTGTATAGCTTTTCTTATTCTTCACTACTTCCTCTGGAGTACCCATAGCGACAACCTCGCCTCCTCCCTTACCTCCTTCAGGTCCTATGTCTATAAGGTAGTCCATCATCTTAATCACATCCAAGTTATGCTCAATAATAAGCACCGTATTTCCTTTCTCTGTAAGTCTGTTAAGTACTTCCATTAGGATTTTTATATCCTCAAAGTGAAGTCCTGTAGTAGGTTCATCCAAGATATAAAAAGTATTACCTGTATCACGTTTGGAGAGTTCTGTAGCGAGCTTGATACGTTGTGCTTCTCCCCCCGAAAGCGTAGTAGAAGGCTGTCCCAAGGTAATATAACCAAGTCCTACTTCCTGTATGGTCTTGAGCTTTCGATAGATTTTCGGAATAGGTTCAAAGAAATCCACTGCCTCATCTATCGTCATGGCTAGGACATCAGCTATGGATTTTCCCTTGTAACGAATTTCAAGTGTTTCCCTATTGAAACGCTTGCCATGACAAGTTTCACACTCTACCAATACATCAGGTAGAAAATTCATCTCAATCACCTTCATTCCCCCTCCTTCACAGGTCTCACAACGCCCCCCTTTGACATTGAAACTAAAACGACCTGGTTTGTAACCCCGAATCATAGCCTCCGGAGTTCGAGTAAAGAGATCCCGAATCTCTCCAAATACCCCCGTATAAGTAGCCGGATTGGAACGTGGAATGCGTCCAATGGGTGATTGGTCTATATCTATCACCTTATCAATATGTTCCAAACCAAGAATCTGCTTATAAGGCATCGGTTTTTTTAGGGCATGGTAGAAGTGTGCATTGAGAATAGGATATAGTGTTTCATTGATTAAGGTAGATTTGCCAGAGCCTGAAACCCCTGTTATTCCTATCATCACACCCAAAGGAAATTTTACTGATATATTCTTGAGATTATTCCCAGTACAACCTATCAGTTCTATAAAGTGTCCATTACCTTGACGACGCTGCTTGGGCACCTCTATTTCTCTCTCTCCATTAAGGTATGAGGCTGTCAGCGTATGTGCCTTAAGCATCTGCTTGGGAGTACCTGCAAAAATAACCTCTCCCCCTCCCTTACCGGCCTTTGGACCAATATCAATCACATAGTCAGCATGGAGCATCATATCGGCATCATGTTCTACCACCACCACAGAATTGCCTATATCACGGAGTGACTTAAGAGAGTTAATTAATCGTTCATTATCGCGCTGGTGTAGTCCTATACTCGGCTCGTCTAAGGTATAGAGTACATTAGTAAGCTTAGAACCTATTTGGGTAGCCAAGCGAATACGCTGTGCTTCTCCCCCAGAAAGTGTTTTAGAACTTCGACCTAGGGATAGATAATCCAAACCTACATCCAAGAGAAAACGTAACCGTTCGCTGATTTCCTTGAGAATCTCATGAGCTATCTTCTGCTGACGAGCAGAAAGTTTTTCAGGCAACGTATCAAACCATTGCATAAGCTCGGCTATATCCATAGCTGAAAGCTCGGCTATATTCTTATCAGCAATACGGAAATATAAGGCCTCTTTACGCAGACGGGAACCTTCGCACTCAGGGCAAGGCTTTTCTTCCATAAAATCCTTTGCCCATCGTTGCATGGCGGCACTACTTTCTGAGTCTTGGTATTGTTGTTCTATAAAATTGACAATTCCCTCAAAATCAATAGAGAAATCACGGGTTATTCCCATTACTTCAGATTTCTCAGAGAATTTCTCTTTTCCTCCAAAAAGAATCATATCTATCGCCTCTTTGGAAAGTTTCTCAACTGGGTCGGAAAGTTTGTGTCCAAACTTCCTAAGTATAGTTTCTATTTGCTGGAATATCCAAGTCTTTTTCTCTGCTCCTATGGCGATAATAGCCCCCTGCTTGATAGAAAGGGACATATCAGGAATGAGTTTGCTCAGGGTTACCTCTTGTATGGTACCCAGTCCATTACAATGTGGGCACATCCCTTTAGGAGAGTTAAAGGAAAAGGTATTAGGCTCAGGTAGGGGATAAGAAATTCCTGTAGTAGGACACATAAGGTTACGACTGAAGTAACGAGGTGTTGGGTTATTTTCAGCAAGTATCATTAGGATACCATTACCATGCCGCATAGCTGTCTGTATACTTTCACTTAGCCGGCGCTGGGTAGTATCGTTATTTTTTATCTCCAAACGGTCAATAACTATCTCTATATCATGTGTTTTGTAACGATCGAGTTTCATCCCGTACTCTATCTCACGGATTTGGTTATCCACACGTACCTTAAGGAACCCCTGCTTGGCGATTTGCTCAAAGAGCTCTCGGTAATGTCCTTTACGCGATTGTACTACAGGAGCTAAAATATGTATAGCCTTTCCCTCATATTCTTGGAGGATAAGTTCTTGTATTTGGCTATCGGTATAACTAACCATTTTCTCACCTGTACGATAGCTATAAGCATCGGAAGCTCGTGCATAGAGTAGGCGTAAAAAGTCATAGATTTCGGTAATAGTTCCTACTGTAGAGCGTGGCGACTTTGAGGTTGTCTTCTGCTCAATGGCTATTACAGGAGAAAGCCCATCTATTTTATCCACGTCAGGGCGTTCGAGTCCACCTAAGAACTGGCGAGCATAAGCTGAGAAAGTCTCTATATAGCGGCGTTGCCCTTCGGCATAGATAGTATCAAATACCAAAGAAGATTTTCCACTACCTGACAGCCCTGTTATCACCACCAACTCATAACGAGGAATCTGTACATCTATATCCTTGAGGTTATGTACTCTAGCCCCTT
>NZ_CALHGG010000033.1 GCF_938029845.1 uncultured Capnocytophaga sp. | reverse complement strand
TTCGGGAATTAACTATCTTAAAATCAATATTTATCAATTTTTGTCGTGTAGTTAGGTCAGTAGGATTTAAAATGTACAAATCTGGAAAAGAAACAGCTATTACAAAAAAGATCTGGAGATTAATAGGGCATATTGATCTAGAGAAGGAAAATATTAGTTTCCCTGACTTACCTATATTCCTTGCGTATAATAAAGAACACTTTATAGAATGTTCAAGAATTATGAGAAATGGAAATCCATATGTAGTTCCTCTTGAATATTATATATCTTTATTGAAAAAAGGGTATGTATATGGGTTCTTTGATAATTACAAAACTTTTGAGCTATGGCTGAGTAATTATTTTGAGAACTATCCTGAAGTTGAGGAAATATTTCCCCTACCCGATAAGTATAGGTAATGTCTTAGCCTCAGTATATAGTGTTATTAAGGTTCAATGCTTTACCAATCAGTGAAATACAAAAAAGACAAACATTAAAATACAAGGGATTAGGTATCTTTCAAATAATAAGGGGTCACTTACATACAAATTAAACATATCAAATGAAAGTAAATCTTTTTTTAATACTATTTGCTCTGTTTTCTTGTGTCAATAATAGTTCAAGTAAAAAAGCAGAAAAGTTAGATATTTGTATAATTCCTAATAATGTTCTGTCTTATATTCAATCAAATAAGGATTTTGAATTAATTGATGCTCAAAAACAATTTAGTGAAGATTTTTGGAGATATTATAACATCCGAAAAAAATCAATATGCCCAATCATTTGTTATGGAGATTTTAATTATGATAACGAAAAAGATATAGCTATCATTGTTAGATACAAAGGATATAAAAGTGATACCTATCCTAAACATATATTTCCTTTCTTGGTTATTTTTCATAGTTATGAAAAGGAAATTAGAGCTCCCTATATCGTCTATAAGACTGATGACTATAAAGAAGAAACTGTAAAAACTGTAGTTTATGATCAATTTGAAGAGGGGATTTGGAGTTATATACAGACGGGACAAAAGAATAAAAAAGATATTATTGAAATTGTTATTCCTGAAAAATCAAGTTTTTATGTTTGTTGGGATGAAGTAAAAAAACAATATAGATACAGAAATAGTTTAGATGATTATGATTATAGTTCCAAATTAGAAGATTTGTTCAGAGGAAAATACTTATTTAGTACATTGAATAAAGATAATATAAAATACCAATATATCATCAATATTAAAAGTTTAAATAATATAGATATTATTATAGAAGAAGGCAAAGATAAATATGAATATAAGAAAATGGAAGCTGCTATTTCAGACAACAATAAGATTAAAATAGTTTTCGATAATAAGCTTAAGGAAATGGGGACTGTATACATTGAATATATCAATAATCTTTACTATATATCAGGAACGCCTATTTACTTTATCAATATAGGAACTGAAAGTCAAGAATTAAATAAAATAGAATGAACTCAAAGTATCAGGTCTTGAAATAGGTGGTAATGTATCAGCTGTGTTGTTAAAAATATAATGTACTAATAATCAGTACAATATAGAAGAAGCAGTTTTCTTTTATTACAAGAATTTATAGTTTATGCACCTATAGGCATATAGTTTTTTATTAGTGGCGAAAAATTTTGTGAGGAGTAGAGGCAAATTAAATATTTTACAAGTATGAAAATAGAAGCAATAAATAAAGGTAGTGAAGCAAAAGCTCTTGCTTTTCAGGAGTTTTTAGGCTTTACCTTGCCCGATGATTATTTTAATTTTTTAGCCCAAAATGACGGTGCTACCATTGATGAAGCCTATTTCTATGTAAAGGATATAGAGGAATACATTATGTTTGATCTTTTCTATAGTATAGAAAAATGTATAAAAATCTATGAAGAGTTCAGTGAGGATTTTCCGAGCAAAAGCCTTGTCATCGGGAGAGATCCAGGAGGGGGGATGCTCCTTTTAGTAACCGAAGACATAGGTGATTTCTCCAAAGGGATTTATTTCTATGACCATTCTCACTTTTTTGAGGCTTCCAATAGTGATTGCAATACCTACTTTGTATGCGATACATTCAGCGAGTTTATAACCATTTTAGAGCATACCACTTTACCATAATAAGCGACATTCTTAAATACAATAAATATGGACATATATCAATTAATTGATGATTCTTCTTATAAATCTTATAAACTAACAGGAGGTACTTCAAAGCTTATTACCTTTAAAGGACAATCCTTAATAGATTCTTGGGAAGAATTAGAAGGAGAAGTGTATAAGAACTTCGACAACAAAGGTAAAAAGGATGGGTTTGACGCTCGTGTAGCTGGAGCTTTCTTAGTAATGGAGAAAGAAAAAGCAATGTTTTTTACTCAAAGACTTAATGTAAAAGCAGAATTATTACCTTTTAAATTTGTTAATGTAAAGAAAGATTTTGTTTTTATCAACATTCAAAATGTAATAGAAGGGATAAATAATGAGGGGGTAAGTCATCTAAAGAGAATGGAGTTATATAGGAATAAAGATTTGTATTTTTATGAAGAGGCTTCTATGAATGTAATATTTAGAGATGCTACTTCAGAAACGAAGTTATTTTGTACTCAAGAGTTGGAAAACATTCTTAGCGAGTTGGATATCAAAGGGCTTGCTCTTGAAAAAGTAGGTAAAGTAGCACCTATACCGTCTTTCCCTAAGGAAAGGAATATTTTCAACAAGTAGCATCAAATTAAAATGACAGAAGAAGTGCGAACAGAAGCATTAAGTCAGCTTATCTATAAGTGTGCTAAAGAAGCATTCTTGGAATTGTTTAAGAACAAGGAACATTATTACAATTGTGTATTACTTGCTCCTGCTGAGGGCTATGCACCTATTCTATCGGCTTGGTCTTATGAAGCCTTGGACAGAGAGATACCTAAACACCCTAAAGAAGAAATTTGGTTATACAAATGGAACTTTGCTGATTCGCCTTATTACGCTTTTGGTGAGGAATATTTCGAACCTGTTCAAACCTTGTTAGATACTTATCCTAGTATTCTTAATATGGAAGACGAAGATGAAATAGAACGAGAGTTTGGGCTAAGAGTCTCGGCAATGGTACAAGCGATGCAAAAATTGGATCAGGAAGGTGTTTTCTCAATCAATCAGCCGAGAGAGCAAGTCTATGTCAATGTTGAGTGTATTCCTAACGACAATTCCGATGTAGATAGAGCCCTTTTACTCAATGAAGCAAAGAACATTCAAGAATGGTTAAAAGATAATCCCAAAGTAGAGGAATAGTTAATTTATGGAATATATCCTATCCGTTTGAAGCAAACACCCCGCTTTTTTTCTTTAGAAGATAGGAATATTTTTAGAAATAAGTAACAATCAACGAACACCAATTTATCTAAATAAAAATGGATATATTAGAAATAGAGAAAATAATAAGAAACTTTTTAGACCTTAGCTTTATAGGGCTTTCTTTTAAACTTCCTGTTTATACAGAAGGTGATTTTTATATTATAGGAGTTGATTACGAGGATAAAATAGGGGTTAGCCATAGCGACCACTTTGTTTATTCCCTATCAGAGAGTACTCTTTTTATAAATTCGTCCTTAAACCAACTTATAGATTGCTTGCTGTTTTTTACTAAAAACTTTGATTTTCAGGAAGAATACAGCGATACATTACGCTTGGAAAAGCTAAAAACTATAAAAAGACATTTTTTAAAAATAGACGCTCCTTGTTTGGAACCAAATACTTGGTGGGGTTATATCTTAGAACAAGTAGAGGAGGGGATATTATAGCGTTACAAGCGCTATTCATTTAGATACATGCTACATAATGAGGAACTTTGTTCGGCTATCAATGGTAGGTAAAATTCTATAAAAATGTTTAATATGAATCTGGAAGAAATAGACAAATATATAAAGTGGAAAGACAGATGGTCTAAGAAAGAAGATATTGACATATATCAATATATAAGCTTTAATATCCATCCTGATGATATTTTAATCATAGGTAAATTACTCTTTCCTGAGACTATAGAAATTGAGGATTGTATTTTTCTAAAAGATAATTTTGATGACCTTCTTTATAAGAATCTCAAGAGAAAATATAACAATAGTAGAGAAATAGAATTTGAGATGAATAAATTAAAGTTATATGATTTATTTGCTCATTGTACGGATACTATAGATGATAAATTATTTAGAAAGATAGGTGAATTCATACAATTTTCTTGGAATATTTATTTTAAACATAAATTTCCTAATAAAAATATAGTGATAGAATACATAAGTAATCCCTATAACTATGGTGATGTATTGTCCTTTTTCTCTGAAAAGCAGAAGTAGTTATTAATCCAACAACGGGTAAAATTATATCTGTTAATCAACTTCAACTAAAAAAGCAAAAAGATTATGCAAAGAGTGAAATTAATGATAAAACAATATTATTTTTTGCAAGATTTGATAAAACAATCTATAATTACTAACGTTTTCTATAAGGATAATCATATAGTCATTATTGAGTTATCTGAAGATGATATGGATAAAATAAGAGATTTAGCATTAGATTATCTTGATATATATGGCTTTGATAAAGATTATGAACTGACAGAATCAGGAAAAATTGGCAGAGGAACTGGTAGACAAATTGTATACTTAGTTTTCATGATGACATGAATTTTAATGAGCTGACAGAAGAATAGAAGAAAAGCTGGACAAGTGTATGTAACTAAAAGTAAAGCAAGAGGGTGTAAATCATTATGATAATAGATGTTTATAAGAATATTCTAACTGTATCTATAAAAGAGATATATAGATCAATTTTGTAATTTTTAACTAAAAATTTAAAATTTCCATACAATAATGGAAGACCAGTTTATTATGTGCTATGAAAAGGAATATTATAATATTTTTTATAGTTTATATCTGTAGTGGATGTAGCT
>NZ_CALHGG010000032.1 GCF_938029845.1 uncultured Capnocytophaga sp. | reverse complement strand
TTACTCATAATCGTTATATTTTGGGCAAAGGTATAATAAAAAATTTAAAAAAACAAACAATTGTTATGATATTTTTATTCTTAATAAATTTAAGTCATAAAGGTATTTCTTTACTTTTTTTCTTATCTTTGTAGCGAATTATCATACCCAAAACTGAAGAACCCATTTATTCTTTAACACACTGAGACAGTAAGCAATAGTCTGTATAGTAACCTAAAAACAACTCACAAAACTTAAGTACTAAACCAAAATAAACAATCTTATGAAAACAAGTACAAAACGTAATTTTCTAATAGTAATAACTGCCGCACTACTGAGTGTCCTCTTACGTCAAGACTTACAGCGCTTAGTAGATGCCTTTTGGGAGGGATATCATAAAGGAAAAGGTCTGTAAGCTCATGCAACTTTCCCTATACCTATCCTATATCTATTACCGAAGGCTCTTTGCCAAAGGAGACCTACTGACCATCGTTGTTCTTATCACAGCTATGGCAGGGGCGTTGTATGTGCTATACCTACACTATACTTCATGGTCTTGGCTCTTAACCCTTTTTCCACTCGCTACGCTTTCCTATCATAATGGCAGGGAAGATTTGCCTTTACTCTGCACCCATCCTCATTATAGGAGCATTCTATTAGGAGAATATTGTATAGAAAATCTACCCTTTATACTACTGCTTATCGGCAAAGAGGATTATCTTTGGGCTGCCCTCTATTTCTTAGGACTTTGCCTTATCCCATGGCTTGCGCAGCGACAACTTACCATACCTTACCCCTTTTCTCTTTCGGATCCGCTCTGGCATACTGCTTTCCGCAAATATAAGCTCCTTTTCTCTTTACCTTTCCTTATAGGACTTGTGGTCATAGCAGGTGTATATAACAATCCTAACTTAGCACTTTTTGCTTTTGGAGCAACGGGCTTAGTGTGTTGCATACCTTATTTTGAAAGAGAACACCCCTCTTATATCACCATAGCTGCTCAGCGAGGAAAGAACTACTTACATAGCCAACTTATTGCGGGGATTAAGAATACAACCTTAGTCTTTTCTCCTATAGGACTCACTTACCTTATTTGCTTTGGTACAGACAAAATAGCCGTTTTATTCCTCTGTTTGGGAGTTGCTATAGTCGGCGTACTTACCAAATATGCTTTTTTCAACCAACCCCTCCCACAATCTTTTGCTATTATGGTCATTTTCTCAGGAGTATTCTACATACTCCCTTTGTTACTACTACCCTATTTCTATTTCTTAGCTATAAAAAATATTCAAAAACACCAATATGTTACAGATAAACCACTTAGAAAAGAGCTACCAAGATAGGATTATTCTAAATCATATTTCTCTTACTATAGAGAAACCTGGTCTCTATGGAGTTGTGGGGGTCAATGGAGCAGGCAAAACAACCTTTTTCAGGTGCCTTAGTGGTTTGGAACCTTACCAAGGAGAGATTTTATATAATAAGAAAACGCTTTCATCTGACCAAGTGGCTTTTGTTCCTACAGAACCTTACTTATATGAACACCTTACCGTAGGGGAATTCTACACTTTTTACAGCAAACTTTTGGGTATAGCTCCTCCTGAGAACTATGTTTTTGATATAGATAAAAAACTACTTATCAAGCAATTATCTACTGGTATGCGTAGGAAAGTATATTACAATGCCCTCTTACAGAAACCTTATACTCTCTATATTTTTGATGAGCCTTTCAATGGACTAGATATTTCTTCCTCTCTACATATCAAGCAGTTGCTCCGTTCTTTAGCACAAACGCATATCGTATGGGTAGCTTCTCATCTTTTAGAGACCTTGCAAGATTGTGAATGTATATATCTGTTACAAAACGCTGATTTTCAATATTTCACTCCCAAAAATATCAATACTATAGAACAGTTATTAATGGTTAATGATTAATAGTTGGCATACTCAAAACTAAAAACTTAAAATTCAAAACTAACATGAAGTTTTTTCTCTTTTTATGTTGTTGCTCCCTGAGTGGGTTTGCACAAAAAGTGGTGGTACAGGACAGTCAAGGTCGTCCTATTGAATATGTAAATATAGGTGTCAAAGGCACTTCCAAAGGTCTTATCAGCGATGAGCAGGGAGGCTTTTCCTTGGATGCGCTCCATGCTAAGGATACCGATAGCATCTACTTTGGACATCTGAGCTATAAGCATAAGGTGCTTGTAAAGAAGGATATTACCGACAAAGTGGTATTGGAGGCAGCTGAGATTGTACTTCCTGAAGCGACCTTTACCGCCAAGCAGCCTAAGGAGCGTACGCTCAAGGGAAAGGGCTTACCTACCATTGTTACTATGAGCATTCCCGCCCAGGAAACGACCGAAGATGAGGAAGGAAACAAGGAGGAATTGGGCGACTTTATCTCTCTGCACAAGGATACTTTTCTTACGAAGTTTGAGATGAATATTGTGGCCAACACCCTTGACCGTTGTGTACTGCGTGTGGTAGTCTATCAGAGTAATAAGGAGCATACCCTCTTTAAGCCCTTGATAGAAAGACCTATCTATATAGAGGTGCCCATCAGCCGCAAGCGACAGATTTTCACTAAGGAGTTATCCGTGTTTGTCCCCAAGGGAGTGGTTTGGGTAGCTGTACAAATTGTTGAGTTAAAGGGAAGTAAGGACAGCGACCTAAAAATCCGCTGCCGTGCCAATGGTGGCTGGATGCGTACCACTATTGATAATGATTTAGAGAAAATCCCCTTGGGACTGGGGATTCCTTTCTCCATTAAGGGAAGACAGTGATTAGTAGTTAGTGGTTAGTGGTTAGTGATTAGCCGCTAACAACTAATCACTAACCACTAACCTCTACTAATCGTCTTCTTCCTCTTCTAGGAAATCATCGTCCTCTTCAGGTTCATCGTATTCATCATCTTCATCAGGATCAGCGGCTTTGTCTTTGGTGGCTGTCTTGGTCTTGCCTTTTTTCTTTACCACTACTTTTCCTTCTTTAACGGCTTCTTTGATTTTTCCTTCTATCTCTTCAGCCATTTCAGGATTGTCATAGAGTAAGGCCTTCATCGCATCACGACCATTGGCCAAGCGGGTACCACCATAACTATACCAAGCACCACTCTTGGAGAGTATATCAAAGTCGGTTCCCCAATCCACGATTTCGGATACCTTGGAAATACCTTCTCCATAGATAATTTCAAACTCTGTTTTCTGGAAAGGTGGGGCTACTTTATTTTTCACCACTTTCACCTTGGTAAGGCTACCATAAGCTTCTCCATCCTTGTTTTTCAGAGGAGCGGCTTGTCGGCGCACATCTATACGTACAGAGGAGTAGAACTTGAGGGCATTACCCCCTGTGGTAGTCTCAGGATTTCCAAAGGACACCCCAATTTTGTCACGCAACTGGTTGATAAACATCACCACACAGTTAGCCTTACTGATGCTTCCTGTGATCTTGCGCAAGGCTTGGGACATAAGGCGGGCATGTACTCCCATTTTGGAGTCTCCCATTTCACCATCTATTTCAGTTTTAGGGGTAAGAGCAGCCACGGAATCCACTACGATAATATCCACAGCCCCAGAGCGTACCAATCCATCTACGATTTCAAGGGCTTGTTCCCCATTATCTGGTTGGGAGATGATCAGGTTATCCACATCTATCCCTATTTTTTTCGCATACGAAGGGTCAAAGGCGTGTTCCGCATCTATAAAGGCCGCAGAGCCACCGAGTTTCTGTGCCTCGGCAATGGCATGTAGTGTAAGGGTCGTCTTACCAGAAGATTCCTGACCGAAGATCTCGATCACCCTACCACGAGGATAACCTCCTACACCCAAGGCTATATCCAAGCCCAAAGAACCTGAAGGAATCACCTCCACTTTCTCGGCTACCTTGTCTCCAAGACGCATCACTGTTCCTTTCCCAAAGGACTTTTCCAAGCGTTGCAAAGCCAATTTTAGAGCTTGTGCTTTAGCTTCCTTGTCCTTAATCTCCTCTACTTTTTCTTTTTCTTTCTTTGCCATCTTTTTAATTGTTAATGATTAATAGTTAATTGTCAATGATCAATGACTAATGGCATTAGCCATTGACAATTAAAGAACAAACTTTTTCGCGGTTTGTCCTTGATAGCGCTCAATACATTCCTTGTATACCTTAAGTGCATCGCTAGCATCTCCCCAACCACGTACTTCTACTTTCTTGTTTTCCAAGTCCTTATATACTTTGAAGAAATGTTCTATCTCTTTGGTAAGATGCGGATTTACTTGGTTAAGTTCGCTAAGGGATTTAACCATTGGATCGGCCTTAGGCACGCAAAGTACTTTCTCATCACCTCCTTTTTCATCGGACATATAGAGGATACCCACAGGCTTTACTTCCACTACACAACCAGGGAAAAAGGGAATGGTGGAGATCACCAAAACATCCAAAGGATCTCCGTCATCGGCCAAGGTTTCAGGGATAAATCCATAATCAGTAGGATATACCATGGAGGTATGTAGCATTCTATCAAAGCGCATTTTACCTAAGTCAAAATCATATTCGTACTTATTTCTGCTTCCTCTAGGAATTTCAATGAGTACATCAAAAGTTGTTTCTTTTGTCATTTTTACTGTTTTTGAAAATTAGAGAGCAAAGATAACCTTTTTTTTAAAACCATCAAAGCAAATATTTATCTTTCTTTCTTCAAAAAAAAGTTGTACTTTTGCCACTCATTTAATACCCTTACAAATATGTATTCAGAATTACCCGAAGGGCATCCTATACGCACCTATCTGCATGAAGCGGAACTTATTCAGAACTTATTAGAAGAAATTATGAAAACGAATCCTCAGGAGGATTACCAGAAGTTCTACAATCTCTTCAACCACCTTTCCACTGTGGAGAAACGCTTCCAGAGAAAAGAGAATCAGCTCTTTCCTTTCTTGGAACAAAA
>NZ_CALHGG010000031.1 GCF_938029845.1 uncultured Capnocytophaga sp. | reverse complement strand
TAAAACGAAAAGTATAAGAATTCTTATCATATTATATTTTTATTAAAAATACTCTCCTTTAGAAGTTTCTCCTACCTCCACATAGGAACCATAGGAACAAAGTTGTCATGCTTATCTAAATACTTATATAAAGAAGTATCAAAATCGCTCAAAGGAAGCATCTATCTTAGGATAGTTGGGTTTTCCACAATTGGTAAATAATTCCTCTTTATCATTTTCCTTATAATCCATAATATTATCCGTTTTTGCAGGAAGGAATGTAAAAATATTGACTTTTTCTGCATTCTCTACCGCTTTGTATTGTTCCTTTTTGTTAAAAGTATATGTTTATACAATTTCTGCTTAATTGGATATTCTCCCTTTGGTTTTCCTTCAAAGATCTTTATCCTCCTTTCTTGGAAGTAGGTTTTGTCTTATGGAATTTTTCAGTTTCTTACGATTTTTATAAAGTTCCTCTTCCACATAAACCTGTCCAGTTTTTGCATCTATGTACCATACATAAGGAATATATTCTTTAGGAGTAATTATAACACCTTCAAGTACTTCAGGAAGTTTGTGCTTTTCTGGATCAAAACGTTCTCCCTTCTTTTTAGTAACAATCCAATATTTTTTTCCCTTCTCTTTTTCAAATTCTAAGCTATAATTTAAATCAAACTCACTATCATACCAGCCAGCTCCTGTTTTTAAATCAATAATCCCTTTCTTCTGCAAAAAATTCATCACATAATCGATCTTTATCTTCCCAAATTTTTTATCTTCATCTATGATAGTGAGAGAGCCCTTTCTATCATAAAGTAACGTTTTTCCTATATGAGTATATGTGCCCACAGACATCATTTGTTTTTTTATATATCCATCCTCATAGAATTCTTTATAAATTGCATAATAAGGATATTTGTGCACAAGTTCTTTCTGAAAATATGTTTCTTCTATAACACCTTTTTTTTGAAAGTTGTGTCTTTTCCCATAGTTATAATAATATTTCCATTCTCTCTTATGTAATGATACCCATTTTCTTCATATTTTTTATATAATTCAAAATCAAATTTTTCTCTTTCTACGGGTTGTCCCTTACAAGTAATACTTAATAATAACAGGAATAAGAATGATAATCTCATAGTGTTTATTTTTAGTGGCTGAAATAATTTACCCCAAAAGCCTTTTCTTGTTTTGTTTAGCTTGGTATTTTTCCCTTTGTTCCTCATGGTATATTGTTTATGTTTTTATAATAACGTGAGTTCGATATAGTGAAAATTAGAGAGTTACGCTTAGTTGTATTATTCTCTCCATGAAAACCTGTGGGAGAAAAGATATAATTTTGCTTATGTCGAACTCACATTACTTTATTGAAGTTCTGTGGTCTATAAATTTTACAGGTTTGCGGCTCCCCTTGGGGTAGAGTTGTTGTTCAATAGTTTCCACAGGATGGAATTCTATTTTGGGGACTACGCGCATTTTGGCACGGAAATGATTGATAATCTCTTCTCGGAGGATATCGGAAGGTGTAGAAGTTCCTATTTTGATAAGGATCTCATCGGTGAGGATTTCATTATTACTGATTTCTATGATGTAGTTCTCCACTTGGGCAAATTCAGTGAGTAAATCCATAAGCACAGGTGGGTATAGGGTTGTCCCTTTGTACTTTATCATTTGTTGTTTTCTTCCTACGACAGGGCTGACTCTTAGTGTATTTCTCCCACATGAACAAGGTTCTTGATGTAGAGTAACCATATCTCCTGTACGAAAGCGCAATAAGGGCATTCCTTCTATACCAAGAGTTGTGATAGTCAGTTCACCTAAACTGCCCTCTGGAAGTACCTTTCCCTCATCATCCAATACTTCAGTGATGATAAGTTCAGGGTGATGATGTCCGCCATGCATATATTTACATTCGGTAAAGGTGGTGCTCATCTCGGTAGAGGCATAAGTAGAATATAACGCTAATTCAGGCCATTTTTCCATGATTTTCTGGGTGAGCAGATTGAGAGAGAAATCTTGCTTACGGAGTGTCTCTCCTATACATATTACTCCCTTAACCGATGATTTACGATAGTCTATACCACTTTTCTCGGCAAACTCTATAAGCTTAAGCAAAAAAGAAGGTACGGCAATGAGCCATTTAGGTTGGTAAGAATGTATGGAATCCCACTGGAGTTCAGGAATTCCGGCTCCTACACGTACAATACTGGCTCCAAGTCTTCGGATTCCTAAAAAATAGGCTAGTCCTGCCATGAACCTACGGTCAATGGTAGTCATCAGTTGTACTACATCTCCTTTTTGAATACCTGCACAAGAGAGAGAAATAGCCTCATTGTAGGCCAAACGGTCTAAGTCCTTGTCAGTAAGTCCGAATGTGACAGGTCTTCCCAAAGTACCAGAGGTAGAAGCATAATCTATTATAGCTGTTTTGGGAACACACAGGAAATCATCATTATAGCATTGGAGATCATTTTTGGTTGTAGTGGGTAACTTTTGGAGATCCTTTAAGGTTTTTATTTCCTTTATATCAATGTGATACTCCTTGAATATACGCTGATAGTAAGGAGAATGTATACTAAGATATTGCAAAAGTTCTTGGAGCTTCTCCTCTTGGAATTGTTGTATTTTTTTGGGGTCTTGCCGTTCTATCTCAGGTATCATAGCAGGCCTTAATCAGTTGAGTGAATGATTGATATTTTCTATATAGCCAAGTACCTCTTCTTTTCCTAATCGGTTCTCAGAAGAAGTAATAAAGTATGGGGGCATTTCCTCCCATGTTTCTAAGAGGATTTTCTGGTAAGTAAGTACATGCTGCTCAATAAGTTTTGGAGCTAGCTTATCGGCTTTGGTAAAAATGATAGCAAAGGGAATAGCATTCTCTCCCAGCCACTGCATAAATTCCAAGTCTATTTTCTGTGGTTCGTGGCGTATATCCACGAGCACAAAGGCACAGACCAATTCCTTGCGTTTCTTGAAGTAGTCAGTAATGAACTGCTGGAAGGTTTTCTTAGATTGCTTGGATACTTGTGCATAACCATATCCTGGCAAATCTACCAAATACCAGTCCTTGTTGATAAGAAAATGATTGATTAGCTGTGTTTTTCCAGGTTTGGAAGAGGTCTTAGCAAGTCCTTTGTGATTGGTTAGCATATTGATAAGGGACGATTTCCCCACATTGGATCGCCCAATAAAAGCATACTCAGGTAGCTTATGCGTAGGGCATTTCGCCACTTGAGTATTGCTCACCACAAAGGAGGCTTGTTTGATCTCCATATTTTATAACTTATTAGTCGTTAGCCAGTTATTTAGCAGTTCATTGAAAGTATCAGGGTGTTCCATCATAGGAGCATGACCACACTTATCTATCCAGTAAAGAGAAGCATTAGGGAGTAGTTCGCTGAACTCCTCTGCTACTTTTGGTGGAGTGACAGGGTCATTCTTTCCCCATATAAGGCAAGTAGGAGTTTTCATATTTGGTAAATCCTTCGCCATATTGTGACGAATAGCACTCTTAGCAATGGAGAGTGTTTTTATCACTTTAGTTCGGTCATTGACAATGGCAAAAACCTCATCTACCAGCTCTTTGGTAGCTGTTTTGGGATCATAGAATACATCCTCACACTTCTTTTTGATGAACTCATAGCTTCCGCGTTTGGGATAACTATCACCCATAGCGCTCTCATAAAGGCCAGAACTTCCTGTAAGGATAAGTCCTTTTACCTTTTTAGGATGTAGCTTAGTATAAAGCAATGCAATATGTCCTCCCAAGGAATTACCCAAAAGGATAAACTGCTCTAGCTCCTTATAAGTGATAAAGCGTGTAAGCCAATTGGTCAAACTCTTTACCGTACTGGAGAGCAAAGGTAAGTCATAGATAGGTAGTTCTGGAGCTATTACCTTATATTTTTTTGAAAAAAACTCAATAGTACTATCAAAGTTACTAAGCCCTCCCATAAGCCCGTGCAAGAGGATTATAGGAGTGCCTTCGCCTTTTTCAATATAGGAAAATTTGTCTTCTTTTTTACGAAAAAGATTTATCATTTTACATCTATTTCTTGTAGCTACAAAGATAAGAATTTTTTATCAAATAGTAGTCATTGTTCTTGAAAAATTTTTTAGGAAAATAAATTTTTATAAACAATTAATTTATAAGTATTTATTCCACATATAGTATCCAAACATCTTTTACTTTTTGCAAATCAGGGTTGAGACTTCGAGCTGTGTTGATTTCTTGTTGTTTTTTGAACGCCTCTGCATAGGTAGGTGCGTAGAGTGAATAAGCGTAATATAAGTTCTTTTCAGTATAGAAGAAGCTGCCCTCAGCACGCATACCTTTCTGTCGTAATCCAAACATATATTTTTCTGCATTTTCTTTGCTAGAATAGACTCCTAGTATAAGGTAAAATCCTTTTTTAACACTTGCAGAGGTAATTCTACGTACATTATCAGGAATCTGTTCTGTTTGTCCAGCAGTAGCAGTCTGTCCTACTTGTCCAGTGGTAGTGGTTTGTCCAGTAGTGGTTTGTTGTACAGGTGTTTTTGTCCCCGAAGTAGCATTAGTCTGGTTGGTGTTTGTCTGTGAAGTAGCCTTTACCCCAGTGTTAGTAGCTGCTTGAGCGGTATTTTGTCCTTGGGTGGTTGTAGGTGTTTGGTTGGCATTGACCACAGTTTGCCCTGTAGGGGCAGGTTTCGGGGTCGTTTTCTTTCCTAAGAGCCTATCTACATCTTCATCGCGCAAGGAGGTACTTTCTTCTGTGTTGATAGCTAGTCCCATTAGGAAAGCATAATAAGAATCACTTGTGGAGGAAAGGTTTACACGTAGGTATTCATTGCCCACTGGGAATACTTCAAAATCATAGTTGGGAAGCTCTACAGAGAATATATCAAATCCTAAGGTGTTTTTACTATTAGGTTTTCTTTGTTTGTTATAGTCCTCAGCATAGGTAATGGAGCTGTTGAAGAAGTTCTTTATCTTTCTCGTTTTTGTCTCCAAATAGAAACCTACTTTATCAGAGAATACCCCTACCTGGTTCTCTCCTTGGTTGAAATCAGCATCCAATACAGCACCAACTAATCGAGGAAAAGCCTCTTTTACGGAAGGAATCTTATAATTCGAGAAAGCAATATTTTTCTTTCCTTTTACTTCTATGAATCCGTCCTTAATGTCCAATTTTCTAAAAGGATCGGAAGCGTTTTCATAGGCGATAACAAGTGTCCATCCTGCACAAGAACCTCCGACTACGCTTCCTCTAGCCGCTCTTACATTGGCAACGGTGTACTCCCCGTCAATGCGTTTATTGTTTTGAACGAGTTTGGTAACATCGGCGAACATGATGTAGGGAGCATTCTTCCCCATATAACGGGAATCGGTATTACCATCAAATACATACTCACCTTTTACAGGTATATATTTTTCCTTGGGCATTTTTAGCAATACTTCCTCTACGGATTCACGTTTGGCATCTTTAGCTACTGACTTTTGGGCTATTACTTGTCCTTGCTCGTAAGGGTAAGTGGCTGCCCAATAGAGTCCTGCAAATAGAATTTTACTATTTTTAGGCAGGGATACATTGGCAGTGCTGGATGAGAAAGTTTTCTTATCCTTATCTACATCTATATATTCCATTACTTGAGAGTCATTTAGCTTGAGACCTCCTATAAGATCATTGTAGGGGGTATTGGCATCAGCTTTTCCTTCCTTTCGGTTTAGGATATTATTTCCTGTAATGAAAATATTTCCTTTGGATAATACTTTATAACGAGTGGTTAGGGTATCACTCTCCTGTGCATATAGATAGCTTGCAGCTGTCAGAGAGATAAGTAGGCTAAAAATAATCTTCATATGTACTTTTAGGTTTTATTTGTGAATTAATGGATTACGTGATAAATGTACGTAAAAAAATATGATTTCTTGAAAAAATAGCGAATATCTTTTTTAAGAGAAAGCATTCCATCCTCTAGCCTTGATAGGAATGGCTTCATTAGCACGAGTAATAAGATTACATCCTTGGGAAGGTTCTGTAATATAACCAATTACACTCAGGTTGGGATTTCCTTTTATTTTGTCATAGTCTGAGGGGGCTATGGTAAAGAGTAGCTCATAATCTTCTCCTCCACTGAGAGCAACCATAGTACTACTTAGAGTAAATTCCTCACAGACATTCATAAGGGTAGGATCAAGTGGTATCTTCTCTTCTATAAGGCGACAGCCTACATGGGATTGCTTGCAAATATGTAGAAGTTCCGAGGAAAGTCCATCACTTATGTCCATCATGGCAGTAGGTTGTACCCCCAATTTTTCGAGTAGTAGGACGATATCTTTACGAGCTTCAGGTTTGAGTTGTCTTTCTATAAGGTATTGATAGCTTTCTAAGTCGGGCTGTACATTAGGATTAACTTTGAAAACCTCATTTTCTCGCTCCAATACCTGTAACCCCATATAAGCACTTCCCAAATCGCCACTCACTACAATCAGGTCGTTTTCTTTGGCACCATTGCGATAAACAATTTTCTCTTGGGGTGCCATACCAATGGCGGTAACCGAAATGATAAGCCCTCTTGTAGAGGAAGTAGTATCACCTCCAACCAAATCTACTTTATAAATATCGCAAGCCAAGCGAATACCTTCATAAAGTTCTTCCAATGCCTCTACTGGGAAGCGATTGGAGACAGCGATGGACACTACTACTTGGGTGGCAATAGCATTCATTGCATAGATATCAGAGAGATTGACCATGATAGATTTGTAACCCAAGTGTTTTAGGGGGACATAAGAAAGGTTAAAGTGTATACCTTCTATTAGTAGATCACTGGATATAACTGCTTTCTGACTTCCAAAATCAATAACAGCCCCATCATCACCTACCCCCTTGAGAGTGGAGGGGTTCACTATGGGGAAGTCCTTGGTCAGAAGGTCTATTAAGCCAAACTCTCCCAACTCGGAAAGATGGGTTCTATGGGTATTTTTGTCCTCTAACATCTTATCTTAAAATATTTGGCACAAATGTACAATAAAAATGATTAACTATTCATTATTAATGATTAATTAACGTTGTTTTTAGCTATATCAAATTTGAAAATAATTTTTCGTTAAATCATAACTGTTCTCATATAAAAGAGTTATATTTGCACCCACTACAATAATACAATAAAATTATGAGTGTAGAAAAATTCAAAGAAACTATCGCAGCAGGTTATCCTGCCCAAGGAGCTTATATTACCTTAGGAGGTGCTATGTATGAAGGAGCAGTTATCAAGGATTTATTGGTAAATATTCCACTGAAGAACCTTAACCGCCACGGTCTTATTGCAGGGGCTACAGGAACAGGGAAGACCAAAACGCTACAAGCACTTACTGAAAACCTTTCCAAAGCAGGGGTGCCTACCTTGCTTATGGACCTCAAGGGAGACCTCAGTGGTATTGCGGCCATAGGGGAGGAAAAATCATTTATCAAAGAGCGTCATGCCCAGATGAATCTGCCTTACACACCTGAAGCTTTTCCTGTGGAATTACTTACTATCTCTAAACAAGATGGAGTGCGCTTACGTGCTACTGTTTCTGAGTTTGGTTCAGTGTTACTCTCTCGCATCTTAGACCTTTCTGATGTACAAGAAGGGGTACTTGCGGTGATTTTTAAGTATTGTGATGACCACCAATACCCATTACTTGACCTTAAAGACCTCAAAAAGGTACTCCAATATGCCACCGAAGAAGGGAAAAGTGAATTCGAGGCAGAATATGGTCGAGTGGCTTCTTCTTCTACTAGTGCTATCTTACGTAAAATAGTGGAATTGGAGAACCAAGGGGCGGAGCTTTTCTTTGGGGAGCGTAGTTTTGAAACTGAGGATTTACTCCGAACCGATGAAAAAGGGAGGGGAACGGTGAACATTATCCGACTTACTGATATACAAGACCGTCCTAAGATGTTTTCTACTTTTATGCTTTGTCTCTTAGCCGAAATTTATAATACATTTCCTGAAATAGGAGACCAAGATAAGCCTAAGTTAGTGATTTTTATAGATGAAGCTCACTTGATTTTCAATCAAGCTTCCAAGGCCTTACTTAATCAGTTAGAAAATATTGTCAAGCTTATTCGTTCCAAGGGGGTCGGTCTTATTTTCTGTACTCAAACTCCTACCGATGTACCTGATTCAGTACTCTCTCAATTGGGTATGAAGATACAACATGCCTTACGTGCCTTTACAGCCAAAGATCGCCAAGCCATTAAGCTCACTGCTCAGAACTATCCTGAAACAACTTTCTATAATGTAGCTGAAAACCTTACCTCATTGGGAACAGGAGAGGCTTTCGTAACAGCTTTGGATGCTAAAGGTCGTCCTACACCACTGGTAGCAACTATGATGCGAGCTCCTATGAGCCGTATGGATATACTCTCTGAGAGTGAAATAGCACAGGTACTGGCAAAATCTGCTCTGAAAAAGAAATATAATGAGGAGATAGATCGTGAAAGTGCTTATGAGATACTCAATGCTAAGATAGCCAATGCTGCTGAAGCAGCAGCTAAAGAGCAGGATACAAAAAGTACAACCACTCGTAGTACTACAACAAAAACAACAGAGCCTAAGGTCCCTGCCCCTAAGAGGAGTACAGCTCAAAACCCTGTTGTAAAACTACTCACTAGTGCTACTTTTATTCGTGGGGTATTTGGAGTGTTGAGTAAACTAATGAAGAAATAGAAACGCCTAAGACTAAAATGAAAAATACAGCAAAATTACTCTTATGTGGAGTAAGTAGTGCCTTATTGGGTATTGGCTGCTCCCGATCTGATAAAAAATTCTTGATAACGGATACTAGTGTAGGGAACTTGACTAAAGAAGTCAAGCTCTCTCAGTTGGATTCTCTGTATAAAAATGATTCATTGGTAAAAACATCACTTGAAGGAGAATTTAGGTACATAAGTGATGAGCGATTTTTAGTTTATGAAAAGGGAGGTGAGGGCAAACAACTTTTAGAACTTACCCCTTCTATCCCTCTTGAGGGAGAAACTCAGCATATTCAGGGAGTACAAATCATGGATGAGCGTTTCGCTACTGCTCAACATATTTCACTCAATAGTACTTTTGCTGATATTAAGAAAGTATATAAGGATTTTGATTTTGAACAGTTACTTTCCACAGTTATTGTTATGCCTAAGGGGAGTAGTCTTTACTTTGCTTTTGCAAAGGAAGATCTCTTACCAGCGGTAGACGATGCTTACACTTTGGAGAGTATTCCTGATACAGCCAAAGTGAAAAGATTGATGATTAATTGGAACTAAAAAGGGGAGCATTATTGCTCCCCTTCATTTACATATTTCTTATAGGTAGCCCTACGCCCAAAATCCGTAGGATTGAAGTTCTTCCATAGTTTTTGTACAGCCATGTTGTCCTCCAATTCTGGAGTGATGATACATTCTTCAACTCCCTTTTCTTTGAATAGTAGGTAACAATCTCTAAACAGCATAGCAGGTACTCCCTTGGATTGGTATTCAGGACTGATACCAATAAGATAGAACTCTACTGTCTTAGGATTCTTTCGGGCTTTCCATAGGTGATAGAAACCAAAGGGGAAGAGTTTTCCATTAGCTTTTTGCAAGGCCTTTGAAAAAGAAGGAATTACAATAGCAAAACAGATAATCTTACCTTCTTTGTCCAAAATGAATTTGATAAATTCAGGTAGTACAAAGGGAATATATTTTTTCTTGAAGTATTCTTTTTGCCTTTCGGAGACAGGAATAAAGGAAGAAAGATTGGCATAGGAGGTGTTGAATAGATCAAACATCTCATCTACATAGGGAATGATATCCTTATTGGTCTTGATAGGAGCATAGGTAAGCCCATAGCGGCGTTCTACCACATCTCCTGCTTTCTTATAAGTGTCAAAATTTACATCTTTGAGGTAGAAAAAGGACTCTATATACCCTTTTTCTTTTATCCATCCAAGTTTCTCAAAGTGAGTAACATAGTAAGGATAGTTAGTCCATGTAATCATTCCCCCAATATGATCAAATCCGTAGGTTTGTACTCCTACTTTATCCATATTGGAAAAGCCCATAGGTCCTTCCGCATATGCGAGTCCCAATTCCCGAGCCTTATCCAAGGCCTTTTGTAAAAGGGCGTCGGTAACGGCTATATTGTCTACCATATCCAACCAGCCAAAACGCACCTTATGTACTCCACGGCTAATTTCATAGTGGTTGATAATCACTGCAATACGACCTACAATGGTTTGATGTTCATCGTAAGCCAAGTAAAAAGTAGCCTCACAATTCTCAAAGGCAGGATTCTTCTCAGGGTCAAGGGTGTCTAACTCGTCAGCAATCAAAGGTGGTACCCATGTTTTACTGCCTTTATATAAGGAAAAAGGAAACTTAACAAAATCAAGCATTCCCTTTTTATCTTCTACTTTTTTTATAGTAATCATTTATATGTGTGTTAATCGCTTGCAAATATACAAAATAAAGACTAATTAAATTATGATTAGTAATTAATTAACATGTTGGGAGGTATTAAAAATGATAGTGATTGAATGTCACCTTATTTTTTTTTGTACCTTTGCAGCGAATTAAGTGAAAAGTGAATAGTTTTTTTAGTAATTAATCACTAATCACTAGAGACTGATCACTGATAATGAGTGCTTTCCATTCTTTACGGTTTCGTATCTTTGTGAGCCTTATAGGTATTACAATACTTTCCTTTATTACCATTGCGTTAGTAACCATATACCAGTATCGCAAGCAATCACAGACCTATCATAACGAACGCTTGTTGCATAAAGAGCAGCAGCTTGCCATGCAGATACGTTATGTATTGTCACAAACAACATTCCCTGTGGAGGATAAGTATATTCCCTTGATCTTCCGTGAGGATATATATCGTATTGCTGATATTGAAAATATCAATTTTAACTTATATAGTATCAATGGGACTTTTCTTATTAGCTCACAAGCAGGACTGAGAGATAATAAGGAATTGCATTGTATTTCGGATACCATTCTTACCAATCTATCCAACTCAGTAGATAAGCGATTGGTTTTCCAGACAACTATTGAAAAGGATAATTTCCAATATTCCTATTCCTATGTCAATGACCTACAATATAAGCCCCTGCTAATTGTACATATACCTCATTTTGAAAATGATACTTTCAATGAGGTCTTCCTACAAAACTCTCTGTATAACTTAGGAGGTGCCTATATGGCTATCTTACTACTAACCATAGGGGTAGCTTTTTTCATTTCTCGCTATATTACCCACTCTCTTAAGGAGATACAGCAGCGATTAAGGACTACCCATTTCTTAGGGAAAAATGAAAAAATTGATGTCAAGAACACTACTACTGAGATAGGAGAACTTATATTTTCCTATAATGAGATGGTGGATGAGATAGAAAAAAGTAAGAAAGCACTCGCCAAAATAGAGCGGGAGAAGATGTGGAAAGATATGGCAAAGCAAATAGCTCATGAGATAAAGAATCCTCTAACTCCTATGCGGCTGAGTGTGCAGAATTTTCAGCGGAAATTCACTCCAGAAGATCCTCAATGTAAAGAGAAAGTGGCCGATTTTACTCAAATGCTCCTTCAGCATATTGATACACTTTCGGATATCTCCGATGCTTTTTCTTCCTTTGTTTCTATGCCGCCACAGAAGAAAGAGCAGGCTGAACTTAATACAATTATCCGCCATGCCATAGCTATCTTTGACCTACCTTATATTCATTTTGAGAGTAAGCAAGAACAGATATACCTTTGGGTAGATAAAAATCAGATGAATCGCATGCTTACAAATCTGCTCAAGAATGCTATTTATGCAACAGATACTATTTCAGATCCTCTTATAAGGGTCTCTACTTATGTAGTAGGTGATTTTGCTTATATAGTAGTTGAGGACAATGGTTTAGGAGTGCCTTTGGAATTGCAAGAGCGTATTTTTGAACCTAAATTTACCACAAAGAACACCGCAGGCTCTGGACTGGGACTTACCATGGTTAAGCATATTATTAACGCCCATGGGGGTACAATTACCCTCTCCTCGGAGGTAAATAAAGGAGCAACCTTTACAGTAGAACTTAAAATTAAATAAAAATGGAAAAGTGAATAATTATTCACTTTTCATTATTCACTATCAAAATAAATACCAATGGAAAGAAGAAGTTTCTTAAAAAACTCTGTATTTGCGGGATTAGGATCTCTCCTACTTCCGTCTGTAGCTCAAGCACAAGCCTCAGAGTCTTTCGCTCGTAAGAAGGCAAAAAACATTATTTATATGGTCAGCGATGGTATGAGTATCGGTACCTTGGTAATGGCTGATCTTTATAGCAAACGAATATTAGGACGTAGTAGTGCTTGGTTTAGTCTCTATGAGCAGAAATTGGCGGTGAAGTCCTCTATGGATATGCAGTCAGCAAGCTCAGTGGTTACTGACTCTTCTGCTGCTAGCTCTTCTTGGGGCTGTGGGCACCGCATCATTAACGGTATGATCAATATCGGGGTCAATGGAGAAAAATATACTCCTATTTTACAAAAATTTAAGAAAGCAGGCAAGAAAGTGGGTTGTGTAACTACAGTGCCTATTACTCATGCTACCCCAGCAGGTTTCTCTACCAATAGTAAGGAACGAGGTGCTCAACCTAAAATCGCTGAAAACTATCTTGATCTTCGCTTTGATGTTATGATGGGGGGAGGGGATAATTATTTCAGTGCAGAGAAGCGTAAGGATAAGCAAGATATGTACGCTAAGTATGTAGAAAAAGGCTTTACAGTGGTTAAAAATGTAACCCAAATGAATGCAGCTCCTAAGAATATACCACTACTTGGAGTGTTTGATAGCAATGCCTTGCCTTATACTATTGATGAGAATAGTACCACTAAGAATGCTGTAATTCCTACCTTGGCTCAAATGACCAAAAAGGCAATTGATATGATGGCAGACCACAAACAGGGTTTTGTACTTCAAGTGGAAGGAGGTAAGGTGGATTGGGCTGCCCATGGAAACGATATAGGAGCGCTACTTTTTGACCAATTGGCTTTTGATGATGCCATACAAGTAGCTATAGATTTCGCTAAAAAGGACGGTAATACCTTGGTTGTGGTAACTTCCGATCATGGTAATGCCAATCCAGGTCTTATCTATGGTAAGGAGTGTAATCAAAACTTTGATAACTTGGCGTACTTCCGTCATTCTAATGATTTTACGCTGCAGAGCATTAATCTAACTGATTCTGCTTCTCAAGTGAGAGATTTGCTCATTCATAATTTTGGTAAGATTCCTTTCTCTGAGGAAGAAGCCAAGCAAATTCTCTCTTTCTATACCGAAGGTAAACAAGAAAACGGACTCTATAATTATAAGAACCTTCCTTATAGTCTATTGGCTGAGATACAGAAGAAACACACTTCTGTGGGTTGGATCAGTATGGATCACTCTTCTGATTATACAGAACTGGCTATGTATGGTCCTGGTAGCCAAAACCTACCTCCTTTTATAGAAAACTATAAGATGCATAACTTCCTACTTACTGCTGCTGAAGTAGATATGTTGGAGAAATATTAAATGTGAAAAAATCAATCTTTTTATGTCTTATAAAATTCTTTTTTCGGATATAGATGGTACCTTGCTCGATGCAGAACGTACCCTCTCCCAAAAGACTACGAAAGTATTATCTGAGCTTAGAAACCGCTTACCTATTGTGCTGGTGTCCTCACGCATGCCTGTACAAATGTACTACCTCCAAGAGAAAGCAGGTATCTTGGGTATGCCTCTGATAGCTTATAATGGGGCTTTAGTATTGGACAAAGGAGGGGCTGTGCTCCACTCAGTAGAAATACCTCATACCCTTTGTGAGCAAATAGTTGCTCTTAACCAGCAATATACAGAAGGAAAGCTACATATCAGCTTTTATAACTTCAATGAGTGGTATGTTCCAGCATTTGACCAATGGGCACAACGTGAAGAGCGTAATACGGCTACCACTCCAATAGTAAAGAGTAACCAAGAGGTGCTTTCCCTTTGGAAATCTCAAAACAAAGGTGCTCATAAGCTTATGCTTATGGGAGAGGAGGTGCTAGTAGAGGCTATGTGGCAGGCTTTGCAAACACAAATGACCGGTCAGCTACAACTTTATAGAGCAAAAAATACTTATATAGAAATCACCTTACAGAATGTATCTAAGCTCACAGGAATAGAAGCCTTTTTAGCTCATCATAAGGAAATCTCCCTTGCTGATGCCATCGCTTTCGGAGATAATTACAATGACCGAGAGATGCTTGAGGCAGTAGGTCTTGGGGTAGCAGTAGCCAATGCCCGTGATGAAGTGAAGGCAGTAGCCAATGATACTACTCACCATCACAAGGAAGATGGAGTAGCACGCTACTTGGCTCAGATGTTTGATATAGAATTATAAGACAATATGGTAAAAATAGGTTCGGTTACTTTGGGTGAATTTCCTTTGCTCTTAGCCCCTATGGAAGATGTTAGCGATCCACCTTTTCGCAGACTTTGTAAAAAGCATGGGGCGGATATGCTTTATAGTGAATTTATTTCCTCCGAGGGTCTTATACGTGATGCTATAAAAAGCCGAAAGAAATTGGATATCTTTGATGATGAACGTCCCGTAGGCATACAGATATTTGGGGGTGATGAGGAAGCTATGGCGCTCTCAGCTCGTATTGTGGAGACCGTCTCCCCTGATGTAGTAGATATCAACTTTGGCTGTCCTGTCAAAAAAGTAGTAGCCAAAGGAGCTGGGGCGGCAGTCCTTAAGGATATAGACTTAATGGTACGTCTTACTCAAGCGGTCGTAAGGAGTACCCACTTACCTGTAACGGTCAAGACACGTTTGGGCTGGGATAGCGATACAATCAACATAGAGGAAGTAGCTGAACGATTGCAAGATGTAGGTATACAAGCTCTTTCTATACACGCTCGTACTCGTGTACAGATGTACAAGGGGCATTCAGATTGGTCTTATATTGCTAAGGTAAAGAATAACCCTCGTATCCATATTCCTATTTTTGGTAATGGAGATATAGACTCTCCCGAGAAAGCTTTGGAGTATAAAAATAGGTATGGGGTAGATGGGATTATGATAGGTCGTGCAGCCATTGGCTATCCTTGGATTTTTCAAGAGATTAAGCACTACTTTGCCACAGGAGAGCTGCTGGCTCCTCCTTCTCTTGCTCAAAGAGCAGAAGCCGCCCTACAACACCTACTCTGGGCAGTAGAATGGAAAGGTGAACGCTTGGGAATACTCGAAACGCGCCGGCATTATAGTAACTATTTCAAAGGTATTCCACACTTCAAGGAATACAAACAGCAACTCGTTACCCTTGATGACTTGGATGCTCTTAAGGAAATACTTACAGAACTAAAGAAAGAAGAATAAGGTTCTTCTTTATTCTTACTTAGTTATACAAAATACCCTCCTATATAGGAGGGTATTTTGTATATCACATACAGTTACTTATATATTTTGTAAGAAGAGGGTGTTCTGTCATTGGATATATGAGTAATAATGGTATTTTCTCCCTCTAGAACATGGTTTTTATAGTTGTTCATAGTAAAGCTTGAAAATAATCTTTGAGTATGGTATCATTAAGTTCTCTTGGGGTAAATACTTCCAAGAGCATAGGTCTTTTGTCTTTGGAGAAGAGTATCTCCAAGGCTTCAGTTAGTTCTTCTTTGCTTTGTGCACAGAGATAGGTGAGACCGTACATAGTACATAGATGTTCGGCGGTAAGGGAATGGGTAGTCTCTTGGAAAGTTTCAAAGAAAGGAGTACCCTTATCAGTAGGTAAGATACGGAATATACCTCCTCCGGCATTGTTGATGACTATGATCTTGAAATTTTTTGGGATATAGTTGCACCACAATGCATTGCTATTGTAGAAGAAACTCAAATCTCCTGTAATAAGTAGTGTAGGTAAGGATTGTACAACACTAGCTCCTATAGCAGTAGAAGTACTTCCATCTATTCCGCTAGTACCTCGATTGCAATATACTTGCCAACCTGCTTTGCAGGGAAAGAGCTGTGCATAGCGAATAGGAGCACTGTTACTGATCTGTATATGGTAAGGGGTAGGAATACGCTCAAGAATAGCTTTATAAACAGCCATATCAGAGAAGGGAACTTCTGCTAAGAAAGAGGCGCGCTTCTCAAGAGTTTCCTTATACAAAGGTAGCCAAATCCCCTTATAATCAAAGCTAACAGGAGGTAATTCAGGGGTAACAGTTTCTAAGAATGTATTGATATCAGTTTTGAAGTGGTGTGTCAGAGTGAAAAAAGTATCGTATCCCACTTGTTCATCTATATAATAATGGGCTTTAGGAGGGTATCGACGAAGTAGCTCTTTCACTTTCTTGGAAACAACCATACCTCCAACCGAGATAAGTACATCGGGACGGAGGAGCTCTTGTAGATTTCTTTTTTCTATGGGAGAAAGGAAAGTGTCTATCATACCAATAAAGGTGTCAGCCACTACATTGGCAGTACTTTCTGTAAGCACTAATATAGAAGGGTCTTCCTCAAGCCATGTAATCCATTTTTGGGCAATAGCATGAGGCGGTAAAACACCTATAAGCACCATTTTCTTAGGGTAAATCCAATCTTTTACAAATTGGATAAGTCTTTCGGGAGACAATGGCACTTGTGACTTCACTACCACTTCGTTGTCAAAGCCGACAGTAGGGGAGGAAAGTGTTTGGTATAGGGGCTCTTCGAAAGGTGCATTGATATGTACAGGCAAGCACTTTAGAGCCGCTGTATTCAGAGCCTCATTGAGCAAATATTCGTTATATGCAAGATCACTATTCTCCTCGGAGAGATTAGCATTGTAAGCAGTATGCAAGGCTAAGGCATGTCGCTGATGAATGGTCTGCCCGTCTCCTATATCTATCTTGGAAGCAGGGCGGTCGGCACTGATTACCACTAAGGGAATATTACTGTAATAAGCCTCACTCACTGCAGGATAGTAGTTCAATAGCGCAGAACCAGAGGTGCAGATCACTACGACGGGTTGCCTAAGTTGTTGGGCTAAGCCTAAGGCAAAAAAAGCAGCACAACGCTCATCAACAATGCTATAAGCGGTGAAAAAGGAGTCACTGGCAAAACCAATAGTCAGCGGTGCATTACGTGACCCTGGTGAGAGGACTATATGTTGGATACCTTTTGCCTTGCAGGCAAGTAGTATCTGTTGGGCTAAGGGAATCTGAGGAAACAAAACGAATAATTTAGTAAAAATGAAGAGTGAAGAGTGAAAAATTCTTCACTTTTCACCCTTCGCTTTTCTTTATATTTATTGTTTGGCAAAAACTTTCTGTAACAGAGGAGTTGTTCTTGAGGCAACGTTAGTACGTATATCTTCCTCTTTTTGGGCAATTTGTAGGAATAGACCATCTATTGCTTTTTCAGTTACATAGCTTGTTAGGTCTGGATTTACTTTGGTTACCAAGGGAACAGCATTGTACTTATCAATAATGCTTGACCATACCTGATCGGCACCTACTTTACCCAAAGAGGCTTGTATTTTGGGAGAGAAAGCCTGAATCAAGGATTGGGTGGTGGTTTTCTTTAGATAGTCTGTAGCAGCATTCTTACCTCCAGTAAGGATAGCAGTAGCATCAGAGAAAGAAAGGTTCTTTACTGCATTGATAAAGATAGGTTTGGCTTCAGTTACAGCATCTTCAGCAGCACGATTTAGGAGCTTTACACCCTCATCGGAAAGGCTTCCTAAGCCAATACTTCTTAGGGTATTATCTACTTTTTGTAAGGGTTCAGGGAAAAGAATCTTCGCCAAAGAACTACCATAATAGCCGTCCTTTTGGCTAAGTAAATCTACACCTTGAGAAATACCCAACTCTAAGGCTTGTTTGAGCCCATTGGAAATATCCACAGAGGAAAGAGCTCCACTTTGTTGAGTGCTGTTCATAATACTTTGTAAATCAGCACAACTACTTAGGCAGAAAAAACTGCTTACTAATAAAACGATTTTCTTCATTTGTAATATATTTAAGGATTATTTTTTGCTTGGTATAGAAAATGGGGGTTAAGAGTATCTTTTGGAATAACAAAGAGAATAGAGTTATTTATTTCAAATTTTCCAGATTTATTCACAAAAGGTTTTCCAAGTACTTGAAACTTACAAAAAACATTGTCATGTTTCCATAGAATATGTTCTGGAGCAGTAAGTTTTTTGTCCTCATATCCAAAAGCCTCTATATATTCAGCGTCTTCTTTTTCAAAATCTATATGAAATACCTCCACATATTCAGGAAAGATCTTCTTGAGAGCCTCAAGTGTAGCTGGTTCATAATTTTCTTTGTATATATTTACTTTCTTTATAAAAAAAGGTGTACCTAACCGCTTACACAGATACTCATATACCTTAGGAAAGTCATTGGAATGGGTCTTCACATAGATAGCAACTATTTTATTTTTGTAGGCAATTACCTTAGCTCTTTCTATTTCAAATCCTGCAAAAAGATACCCTTCGTTTTTATTAGGATAAAGGCTATATTCTGAAAAATCATCATTATCTTTTATTCCTATTTTATAGGGTTTTATATCATCTATAGTATAGATGTTTTCATCTCCTTTTTGGTAAGAGTAACGTGTAAGCTCATAGAAATCCCAAGCAAAATGATGTTGGGATTGGATATCCTCATTCTGCTCAAAAGGATAACTATCCTCAGGACTACCAATTTTCACTTGTTCAAAATCATACTTGATTGGGGTAGATAAAGTATTTTTTTTCATGCAAATCAGGTGATTACTGATCTGGGCTGAATGAGGGGAGGGGATAAAGAATGTTTCCAATCGGTAATATACCTCTGCTTTTTTCCAGTAGAGATACACAGGACAGTGTATAGTATTTTTATCCTTCATACATTCAGGAAATGTCTTTTCAAGAATCTCAAAGGTATTAAGTCCTGTATAATAGGATTCGGGTTTATAATCATATTCCCTTTGGTAGGTCTCCATCTCTTGAGTATAGGGCGTCCCTAAGGTTTTATATAGGTATTTTACAAATTCCGGCAATTGCTCCTGAGGAAAAGAAACATCTATGGCGCTTATATTCCCATTATATACATTCACATGTCCTTCTCGTGGAGTAAACTTTCCGAATCGAAACTTGGATATAGCCATATCTGAGAGAAAATAAGAATAATAGCTAGCCCCCTCTTCAGTATCCTTATCGATCATTTGTATTCTCTTGTAAATACTATCATTATCTATTTTATAGAGATAATCAAGGCATTCCTTTTTAGTAAAAAGATTGCTATTGAGATTGTAATTCTCCGCTTTACTTCCTATTTCTATCTCTGAAAGGTCTATGGGCTTATTACAAGCTCCTAATAGAAGTAAAATAGCAAGTAGAATTTTGAGTTTTAAGTCTTCTATAAACATGTTTATAATTCATTTGTATAGACTGTTTACTTGATAATCTGCTATTAATCATTAATCTTTGTTCTGCTAGCACCTATGGCAGAGGCTAAAATCCCTAATACAAATATAGTAAAGAACACCACTACAATTTCTAAAAGCCGAATATCCATAGGGTAGGCAATAGGTACAGTAGCATTGGGATTAATATATAGCATAGGATATGTCTTTTGTAACCAAGCAATACCAATCCCTAAGCCTACACCAAAGACAGCCCCGAGTAGGGAGACAATCACCCCTTGAAGGAAGAAGATGGCGCGTATCTGCCTTTGGGTCATTCCCAAAGCAAAGAGCGTATATAGGTTTTTCCGCTTGTCCAAAATCATCATAATAATAGCCCCTACCAAATTAAACAACGCCACGATAAGTACTAAGGTAAAGATAAGGTAAGTAGCCAAATTTTCTGTTTGGAACATCTTATAGAGGTCTTCATTGAGTGCCATTCGATCCTTTATTACAAAAGAATCTCCTAATACCTTTTGTAGGCGTTTCTTTCCTTCAGTAGCGGAAATACCTTTGGAGACCTTCACTTCTATGGCACTTACCTCATTGGACTGTACTCCTGTCAGGCGTTGGGCTAAGGAGAGGGTTGCAAAGACATACTTACTATCTAAATCTTCTGTAACTTGGTAATAGTCCGATAGTAAGACCGTTTCTTCTCTATAAGGAGTGGAAGAACTGGTGATACTTCCTTTGCCAGCTTTAGGAACAATGATTTGTAGGGGAGTAGTACTGGTGAAGAGTCCCAAATTCAAGGTCTCTGCGATGATATTCCCTACCACTACATAATCCTCGCTAAGAAGCCATTCTTTGGGGCTGATGACAAGGATACTATCCACCGCATTTACTTTTGGGTAATTTTCATCTACTCCCTTGATATAAGCAATATAGTTCTTGCCCCGACTATTGAGAAATACCCGCTCCTCTAATACCTTAGTGTAGGAGGCTACTACCCCACTTTCCTTAAGAGCAGTCTCTTGCATGGGTGAAAGTGATAAAGTCTTCCCTGTTTTTGGAAATACTTTCAAGTCAGGGTCGAAGAAGTTAGAAAAAGACATACTAAAAGTCCTCAAGCCCGAAAAGCCCGCTAAGACAATCATCAATGAAGCACCTCCTACGATAAGTACGAAGATGGACATACGATTGATGATATTAATCACATTCTGCGAACTCTTGGAGCGTACATAACGCCAAGCTATGAAGAAAATGGCTTTCAACAGACTAAGATTTTTTACGTTTGATAAGCAATTCAGGGTTTTCTATGGGGTTTTCTTCTCCCTTGAGGGAGTGTTCTATTTGGGAGAGATACTCCAAGGAATCATCTAAAAAGAAAGTCAGATCAGGCATTTTTCTAAGTTGATGGCGTACTCGCTGAGCTACTTCATGCTTTATCTGAGCACTATTGGATTGTATAGCCGAGAGTATTTCTTTACCTTGTTCGCTAGGAAATACACTGATGTATACTTTGGCTTGAGTCAAATCTACAGTGATAGCTACCTTGGTAACCGATATAATAAGATTGGTCAATCCGCCTGATTGTACAGCTCTACCTAAAAGATCTCCTAAATCCTCTTGTAGGAGGCCTGCTATTTTCTTTTGGCGATTAGTTTCCATACTACAAAAATTATAAACGTTGCAAAGATAGAAATATTTTTTCAATAATTGTAGTTTATATCAAAAAAATTGTATCTTTGCACTTTAATAAATAATTTTATTTATACGTTTAATAATAATGACTAAATTAACAAACAATATATTTTTTTTCTTATCTGCATTAGGAGAGAATAATAATCGTGAATGGTTCTTGGATCACAAAAAAGAGTATGAACAAGCAAAAAATAAAGCAGATGCTTTCTTTCATTCAGTATATAATAAGCTCAGTGAGAAGGATCATCTAGGTCCAATAAAGATATACCGCATATATAATGATCTACGATTTGCTAAGGATAAGCCTCCTTACAAAACACATTTTGGACTTTACTTTCCTCGCTTACAACCTCACTACCGTGGAGGGTATTACCTACACCTAAGTCCTCAGGAGAGTTTTGTAGGGGGAGGATTTTTTAATCCAGAACCTAAGGATCTCTTGCGTATACGCCAGGAGATAGCTGCTGAGCCAGAAGTCTTTTCCCAGATAATGACCTCTGCTCCTATGATAAAGTACTTTGGGGGGCAACTCTTCGGAGATGAGGTAAAAACTGCTCCTAAAGGGTTTAGCAAAGATGATCCCATGATAGCTTACTTGAGAAAGAAACAATTCTTACTCAAGAGAGATTTTGCCCCACAGGCAGTCCTTGAAGAACAGTTTTTTGATGAAGTGGTAGTTTCTTTCTTGAGTATGCGTCCTTTTTATGACTTTATGACAGGGGCTCTAACCACTGATCTTAATGGAGAATCTTTATTTGATTAGTAATTTTTTAATTTTTATAGAATGAAAATAACTCTTTCACGTATCATTGTAACATCCTTTGCGATGTTCTCAATCTTCTTTGGAGCAGGGAACTTTATATTACCTGCTTTTTTAGGAAGAGCGGCAGGTGAGCATTGGCTATTGGTTTCTATAGCCTTTTGTCTTTCAGCAGTACTTATTCCTATTTTGGGAGTAGTCGTACAGGCACGCCTACAAGGTTCTGTATTGGATTTTGGTAAAAAGGTTAGCTCCTTTGTATCGATTTTATTAGGTTGTTTGCTCTATGGTATGTGCTTGGCTTTTCCTATGCCGCGTACTGCCTCAGTAAGTTATGAGATGATTTCAGCGACTTTCGCTCCCAATCTTCCTGCATGGGTAATGTATACTTTCTATGTATTCTATTTCTTTTTGGTAGGATATTTGTGTTTTCAGCGCAATAAGATATTAGACGTATTAGGCAAATACCTAACCCCTCTTATGGTGGGAATTATTCTTTTGCTTATTATTGTAGCTATCTTCAATCAAGGAGATATAACAATATCTTCCTTTGAAAATCCCATTGCGGAAGGTCTTTTGGAGGGTTACCAAACCTATGATGCCATGTCGTCTATTATTATAGGAGGGGTAATTGTAGCCTCTTTGGCCTTAGATAATTCCTTTGATAAGCGTCAAGTAAAGCGCTTAACAATCTATGCCGGTATAGGTAGTGGTATCTTACTTTTCATTACTTATGCAGGTTTTATCTATACAGGAGCATCCCAAGGAAGCTATTTTCCAGAGGTAGACCAGCGCGTACTTCTCTTGGCTTTGATAACCAAACATGTATTAGGAGGATTTGGAGGGGTACTCCTTAGCATAGCTGTGAGTATCTCCTGTTTTACTACTGCAGTGGGAATCATCACAGGTGGAGCAGAATTTTTTAAGAACCTCATCAAAGGAAACGAACATACTTACAAAGTATTTGTGACCATTCTTTGTATATATTGCCTTATCGTAGCGCCCTTCGGAGTGGATTATATCATAGAGATAGCCTACCCTGTATTAGTGCTTTTCTACCCTACGGTGATTGCTTTGGTATTTTTACATCTACTTCCTTCTAAATTGGCTTCTAATAATGTCTTTAAGGTAGTAGCTGCGGTAACTTTTCTCTCTACTATTCCTATTTTCTTAGAACAATTGGGATATGAATACTTTGAGGTACCACTTCCATTGCACGAATATAGGCTATCATGGATATTCCCTGCTCTTTGGGCATGGATTACGACCTTACTCATAGAGAAAATGATTATAAAAACTTCTAAACCAGCAAATGGAGATAAAAAAGAATCCCATTCCTAAACAGCTTCAGAAAGCACTTCAAGAGCGTGAAACAGCAGGTACACTCCGCCATTTATCGGAAGAGAGTTACCTTATCGACTTCTATTCGAATGACTATATAGGGCTTGCCAAGAATGCAGCTGTTCGTACAAAGGCACACTCTTTACTTGGAGAATATCCTCTGCAGAATGGGAGTACAGGTTCTCGCCTGTTATCAGGAAATTATCCCCTGATTAGGAAGGCGGAGGGCTACTTGGCTGCTTTTCATGGAGCTGAAAAAGGGCTTTTATTCAATTCAGGGTATGATGCCAATGTGGGTATCTTCTCGTCCATTCCACAAAAAGGTGATGTGGTGCTATATGATCAGTATATACATGCCTCCATTCGTGATGGTTTGCAACTGAATAAGGCTCAAAATTTCAAGTTCAAGCACAATTCCCTTACAGATCTAGAGGAGAAACTCAAGCGCTTTGCGCCCTCTGCTACTACACTTTATATAGCTACCGAGGCGGTCTTTTCCATGGACGGTGATACGCCTGACTTACCTGCCATGGTAGCACTTGCTAAGCAATACAATGCTTATATTATTATAGATGAAGCTCATTCAGTAGGTATATTTGGTAATAAAGGGGAAGGACTTTGTCAAGCGTTAGGGATAGAGGAAGATATCTTTTTACGCCTTATTACCTTTGGTAAAGGGATAGGAGCACATGGAGCTTTGGTTGTTGCACAAGCAGAAGTAATAGACTATTTGGTTAATTTTGCTCGTTCATTTATCTATACTACTGCGGCTGCTCCAGAGAGTATAGCCACTTTGCTAGCCTCTTATATGCTCTTGCCTGAGCTTAAGGAACGAGACCTCTTACATGAGAATATTGCCTTTTTCCGTGAGAAGGCGCAGACACTAGCAAAGGAGAAAGGAATTACCTTTATTGATTCCTCTTCTGCAATACAAGGGCTTATTATTCCTGATAGCCAAAAAGTAAAACAAGTGGCTGCTCGCCTACAAGCTCAAGGAATGGGAATAAAACCAATTCTCTCTCCTACTGTACCTAAAGGAGAAGAGCGCCTAAGAATATGTCTGCATAGCTATAATACAAAAGAGGAAATAAATCTCCTATTCCAAACGATAAGTGAAGAGTAAAAAGAAAAGTGAAGAATGAAAATTCTTCACTTTTCTTTATTTTCTTAAGAGAATACTATTTTCTTCAAAAACTAAAGGAGTTTCAGGGAAATCAGTCTTAGTAAGGCGTTTCATTTCCTCAAATACTTTAGAACTGGGGTCAAGTTCTAAGCCATTGGTCTTGCTTTGTTTGGTAGAGATGACCTTTGCGTATAGGAAGTTACCCTTACGATCAAGCTTGATATCCAAAAGGGGAGCTATTCCATTAGGACCATCAAGATTGAAAGTACCATAGGTGTTGAAGTTCCCCATGCTATAAGCTATAAATTTATTCTTATATACCTCTACTGCACGAGTTACATGAGGGCCATGCCCCAAAACAATATCTGCACCTGCATCTATAACAGTATGGGCAAACTTGTATACATTTCCACGGTTTTCTCCAAAGAAAAATTCATTGCTACGAGGCACATGGGTATGCTTAGCACCCTCTGCGCCTCCATGGAAAGAAACAATCACGATATCGACCTCTGAGCGTAATTGTTCTACTAAACTGACTGCTTGATCTAAATCATTTACAGAGAGCATGTTACTATTAGGAGAGAAAGCACAAAAGCCATATTTGATTCCGTCTTTCTCAAATACTACCGACTTGTTTTCCACAGGGCCTGCATGATAGATTCCTACTTCATCAAGTACACGAGCAGTATTGCGTCTTCCTTTTTCTCCAAAGTCATTAGCATGGTTATTGGCGGTACTCATTAGGCTAAAGCCTGCTTCCTTGAGAATTTTTCCATAGCGATCAGGCATACGGAAAGCATAACAAGTACCCTCCTTAGAGTTTTTACATTTTTCTGAATTACCTGAATCCAGAATAGCTCCTTCTAGGTTCCCAAAGACAATGTCCCCATTTAGATAAGGCTTAACCGCCTTGAAGCTCTCTATAGCATCATCTTTGGGGAGTTTTCCAGCAGGAAAGCCTGAACCAATCATCACATCGCCAACTGCTACTATAGAAAGAGTATCCTTGACAGGAGAAAGAGTATCTTTGACAATAGAGAGCGTATCCTTAGTGGGGGGGAGTGAATCTTTTACAACGGACAGCGTATCTTTAGTAGTTACTACCTGCCCATAAGTAAAACTGGCGAAAGCCAATGAAATAGCTGCGGAAAAGATGTAGGGTATCTTCATAAATTATAATTTTTTCTATTGCATATATAAGAAAAATGTCTCAATTTTGTTCCGACTAAAAACAATTTTTAGAGCCACGTTTTATGAGTGCAAATTTACGAAATTCAAGTATATTTGCAACAGAAAAAACAACTTATGGATACTTCTATTCAAGAAAAGCTAAGAGCACTAATCTTTAAATATACTTATAGGGAGCATATCACCTTGGAGACCTCTATTAATAAGGATTTATGTATAGAGGGAGATGATGCTATTGATTTTCTTAATGAGTTTGTTATACTCTTTCAAGTGGATATAACTCATTTCCCTTTTGATGAATATTTCTATAATGAGGGGGAGCTTTCTATGATTTGGTTTCTCAAAAAATTCAAAAAAGCTAAGAAACCTCTGACAATCCACCAACTTATGGAAGCTATTGATAAAAAGAAATGGGATTAATAAAACTAAAAAGAGGTAAATTTCACGATTTACCTCTTATAGTTTGATAGTTACTAAATTTTACTGGAAAAATCTGGAATGACGTGTAATGTTCATTTCTTTGTCTATCGTTTTTCTATTTTCTATAAAATCATAGAGTGAAGTGGCTGTATAGGGGGCTAAGAGTGCACCATGGGTGCCCAATCCATTGAGGATGAATAAGTTTTTATACTTTGGGTGCACACCTACCAAAGGACGACGGTCTTTCACTGTAGGACGAATTCCTGCCATTTGTCCTGTGATACGATAGGGATAGCTGATCAGTCGTTCAAGCTTCTCTATAAGCGTCTGCCTACCATGAGCAGTAGGGGAGGGATTCTTGTCGTCATTGTCATAGGTAGTACCTATTTTGAAGGTATTGCCACCTAAGGGGGCGATAAAACCATCAGACTTGAGTACACCGTCCAGCTGTAAGTCATTAGCCTCAAAGCTAAGTAATTCGCCCTTGCTTCCTACCATAGGAAGGTAATTGAAAAAAGGATTATGCACCATACCATAGCCTTCACAGAATACAATTCGCTTGGCTGAGATACCTTTATAGCACACACTATTGTCTTTTATCTCCAAGGCATCATAATCCAATCTCTCTTGGAAATACACCCCCTCTTTCTGTAGTTTTTCTTGGTAAGCAGGAATGAGTACACGTGTATTAATCAGCCCCGTATGTAGTACTTCTCCTACGCCAAAAGGTGTTTCTATATAAGGGGAGAGACTATTGCGTACCTCTGAACAGAGGTATTGGGACAGAATAGGCTTATCCGAGGCTACAAACCAGTTGTTCTTTTCCTCCACTGAGGTAAATTTCCTAAATACCCGAGTCTTATAGATGAAAGAAGTGGCTAACTTGTGTTCTATTTCTCCAAAGAAAGGAAGCAGTAAGGCCATTTGCTCTTCTACCCTCCATACAGGGGTAAACCGTTTGAGAATGATAGGGTTGAACATGGCTCCTGCTACTGTAGTAACAGGGGTAGGATCATCACTAAAAACTACAAAGGACTTTTGGTGTTTTTCCAATAGATGTACCAAGCTACACCCCGCAAAGCCAAAACCTACGATAATATAATCTTTCATTATTGATTTTGGGCTATAAGTTTATTTCTTGTGAAGTAGGTGATACTCTACCAATCCATCAATAGGCTTACGTATTACCTTACCTACTTTTAGATTGTTTTCGGCAAATACTTCTTTGACAACATCTTGCAAATAAAAAGCAATACTACCCACGAAATTAATAGGTACTTCATTACGAGCTTCATATTGTACTATCCAGTGGTCAATGAAGAGTTGTACCCCTTCTCGGATAATGTGATTGCAATAGGCATCATTCTTATTTTCCACCAAAAAGCGTGCAAAAGTAGCCAAGTAACTGTTAGGGTTAGGCAATTTGTATAGGTGAGACTTAATCACATCGGAATTAAGTTCATATTCATGTTCAAATTTGTTTCTTAGGTGTTCGGGCATTATTTTGAAGTAGTAATCTACAATAAGCCTTTTTCCAAAGAAATTACCACTACATTCATCCATAAGTGAGTAACCCAAAGAATCTACGGCTTGGTGTAGTTTTTTTCCGTCCCAGTAAGAACAGTTAGCCCCTGTACCAAGGATCCCTACGATTGCTCTTTCACCATTGGCGGTAGTAGCATGTACAGCGGCATAGGTATCTTCTTTTACAACTATGGTAGCATTGGAGAAGAATCGCTGTAGGATAGCATGTAAGAATACTCGAAGACGTTCTGTTCCACAACCTGCTCCGTAGAAATATACATGGCGTGCACGCTTGCGATTCTCATTGAGTTGTTCATTGGTTGTTAGACGTTCCATGGCAATCTCCTCCGTAAGCACCTCAGGGTTAAGACCAAGGGTCTGAGTACCGAATTCTTTCATTCCTTTTTCGTTCAGTGCAGTCCAATCGGCTTTGGTCGCACCACTATCTACTATAAAAATCATAATTTTAAGGTGTTAAGTGAATGTATTTGAAAAAAGACGTATGGTTTAAAAAATCACACGTCTTTTTTTCATCATTTAAAAAGATTAAAGAGAAGCTACATGTTGTGCTAAATCAACCAATTTGTTGGAGTAGCCAGCTTCATTATCATACCAAGAAACTACCTTGAAGAAGTGATCGTTAAGTTCGATACCTGCTTTTGCATCATAGATAGAAGTATTGGTGCAGCCTACAAAGTCTTGAGATACTACAAGCTCATCAGTATAAGCTAGGATATTTTTAAGTTCTCCTTCAGAAGCTTTCTTCATAGCTTCGTTGATTTCTTTAAGAGAAGTAGCTTTTTTAGTCTTAACAGTCAAATCCACTACAGAAACATCGGCTGTCGGTACACGGAAAGCCATACCTGTGAGTTTGCCGTTAAGTTCAGGGATTACCTTACCTACTGCTTTAGCAGCTCCAGTAGAGGAAGGAATGATGTTGATTAGTGCAGAACGTCCACCTCTCCAGTCCTTTTTAGAAGGACCATCTACAGTAAGCTGAGTAGCTGTAGTGGCGTGTACAGTAGTCATAAGGGCTTCGTCTATACCAAAGTTATCATTGATAACCTTAGCAATAGGAGCCAAGCAGTTAGTAGTACAAGAAGCGTTGGATACGATTGTATCGGTAGGTTTCACGCTCTTGTGATTTACACCCATTACGAACATAGGAGCATCAGCAGAAGGAGCAGAGATAACTACCTTCTTAGCACCTGCGTTAAGGTGAGCTTGTGCTTTTTCCAAAGTAGTGAAGATACCAGTACATTCAAGCACTACATCTACTCCGATTTCATTCCATTTAAGGTTGTTAGGATCTTTTTCAGCTGTGATACGAATGGTTTTTCCATCTACTACGAGGTGTCCATTTTCTGCTTTTACATCCAAAGGGAAAGTTCCATGGACAGAGTCATATTTTAGCAAATAGGCGATATACTCTACATCTTGTAGATCGTTGATACCTACTACCTCTACATTGGCACGTTTTGAAATAGCTCTGAAAGCCAAACGACCAATACGTCCGAATCCGTTGATTCCAATTTTTAATGCTGACATAAAATTTTGTTTTTAAATTATTTGTATAATACTTAAGTTATTTGTGTTCACGTGAGGGTAATTTTTTAGAAAGCATATAGATACCCACCACTACCAATACAAGTCCTGCCATTAGTACATATTGCTCTTGAAAATACCTATATTCTTTGTTAGATTGCAGGTAGAGCAACAGTACCCCCACTATCATAAGGGTATAGGCCACTATATTTGTTTTCTTTAATATACTCATTGTCGTCTTTTAAGAGTGAATACGTAATAATTCCTTTGACAATTCTATCATTCGGGGGTCTCCTGTGTGTTTGTTAGGCTCATCAGAGAGCTTAACTGTTTTCACCCATTCGTGGTCAGAGGTAAGTACTTCAGTGAGTTTCATGACAATATTCATAGGACGTAACCCTACATCATTAGTAAGGTTGGTTCCTATACCAAAAGAAAAACCTATTTTACCACGGCAGTATTTGGTGATAGCTTCCACTTTTTCAGGAGTTAGCCCATCGGAGAAGATGATATATTTGGAAAGAGGATTGATACCAAATTTTTTATAATGTTCTATAGTTTTGTTGGCAAACTCAATAGGATCTCCACTGTCATGGCGTACCCCATCAAATAGTTTGGCAAACTTGGTATCGAATTGTTTGAAAAAAACATCTGTTGTATAAGTATCGGAAAGCGCAACACCTAAGTCCCCTCTATAGACATCTACCCAATGCTCTAAGGACATGGCGTTGGACATTTTGAAGCCATATTCTGCAGCATGAAACATAAACCATTCGTGAGCATGTGTTCCTATGGGCTTTACTTGATATTTCATAGCAAAGTGAACATTGCTTGTCCCTGTGAAGTTATAGCGATGGGACTTGGTAAGGGTTTGCATTACAAGGTCATGTACGCGATAGGAATGCCTTCTTCGGGTACCGAACTCAGCAAAAATAACATCAAGGGCTTCATAGTCATATATCTTATGGGAGGTGTTGGCTATGATTTGTTCATCATCCCATGCCACTGCTCCAGTGAGCTTGTAGTACAATTCACTGATGGTTGCTAATAAGGGTACTTCCCACAGAATTGTTCTATACCAATAACCTTCTACACTTACTTTCAACTCTGTCCCTTCTTGAGAGATATGTACCTCACTAGGGTCATAACGATAACCTTCTAAAAAGTCAATATAAGCAGGATTCAGATAAGGACAAGAACTCTTCAGGAAGTTTTTTTCTTCTTTGGATAGTCTCAGTTGTCCCATTTCATTTACTGCCTTTTGCATAGTTTGGGCGAAGCCTTCCGGGAATTCGTGTTTTCCACGATTGATAAACTCATAACGTCCTTTGACAGCGGGAAAGAGTTTCACCACAGCGCACTGCATAGTGAATTTGTAGAAATCATTATCTAAAATAGAAGTAAATATAGGAGATATATGTACAGGCATAATTATAAACTACGTTTCTTTTAAAATCACACAAAGGTAAAAAAAAAAAACTAGAAAACAAAGATATTTTTCAAATTTATTATAATAGCTTCATAACTAATTGAAATACAGTGGTTAAAAGAATTAGTTTAAAAATAGATGAAAAAATGTATTTTTTTCTTTGCAGAATAAAAAAAAAGTTATACCTTTGCACCCGAATTCAATGAGAGTTCTTTTCTGGAGAAATGGCAGAGCGGTCGAATGCGGCGGTCTTGAAAACCGTTGAGGGTAACACCTCCGGGGGTTCGAATCCCTCTTTCTCCGCAATACATTGATTTTTAAGGTTTAGTTAGAAGGCTTAAGGAAAATTCTTAAGCCTTTTTTATTTTATCTATTCTTTGTAAGGAAAGGATAATACAAAAAAACGCCTTCCCAAATAGGGAAGGCATTTTTATTAATTATGCAAATCTTAGTTTTTGTTCAAAAGGGCTTTGATTCTCTTATAGTTGGTCATATCATTAAGAGATAAGTAAATATTAGAGAGGTATTCCAATACGTCTTTATTGGGATTTTTAGGATTATTCTTTACATATTCATTCAACACTTCAGCAGCCAATCGGTAAGAAGAATCTTTGCTATTTTTAAGTTCATCAAATTTTTTGATGTCACTAGCTGTATTTCCCAAGGCATTCATCTGATCTACAAGGGCATCTCCTTCATTAGCATAGGTAGTAGCACAGTTCATAGCAGCGTTAGCATTATCTGGAGCTATTTTGAGTGCTTTTTGGAAATATTTTCTAGCCTCAGCATTGTTACCTCTTTGTAGGTTCATCACTCCAATATTATATTGGGCATCTGCGTTATCAGGTTGTAGGTCAGTAGCTTCCTTCATTAAGGATTCAAATTTTCCCATATTACCCAATTGGTAATATACATTGGCCTCTTGCATGATAAGCTCTCCATCCTTAGGATAGTTCTTTCTAGCAAATTCAAAAGCCTTAAGAGCTTCTTCTTTCTTTCCTTGATCTACATATAGGTAGGCAATGTTACGGATGATTTCTCCTCTTTTGGAAGGCGTTTTTTCCTGACTAGGGTTGGAATAATTTCCCGTTTTCATTTTCATGTCACGAGTATTCTTATCCGCCGATTTCTCTATTAGACCTGTTTCTTTATTTTTAGCAGAATAAAGAATTTCTGTACCATCATATTTCAAGTCTTTCAACTCTAAGAAATAGTTTAGTGCCATTTCGTTTTCCTTACTTTGAGAAGCTGAAACAGCAGCATTGTAGAGGAATAAGGTATCTCTTGGGCTAAGGCGATATACTTGTTCAAAAGCAAGAGCAGCTTCCTTGAAATTATTCTTTTGATAAGAATCTTGTCCTTTTTCTACGGCAATTCTTGCTCCTTCTGCCTTAAGAGCTTCTATGTCAGAAGAACTCTTACCTCCAGCTTTCTTAGCTTCTGCTAAGGCAACAGAGGCCTCTGACAATGAGTTAATCACATCTTTTCCTGCAATTGCTTTCTTTAGTCCCAATTCTCCTTTTAGGAAGTAATATTCAGCAGAGGATTTTCTGTCAGCAAGTGCCATGCTTTTTACGTTTTCTAAAAGTCTTTCTGCTTGAGGGAGTTCATTTTTCTCAATAGCTTTCTTTATTTCTTTTAGTTCTTTCTTCTGAGCAAAAGAAACGGCAGAGAAAGCAAGCGCCGTTATTAATAGAATACTTTTTTTCATTGTAATTTAGTTTTATATTTAACTTATAATTATTTATTCATTTATCAGTGTAGAATCTTCCATGTTTTCTCCTTCAGAGAGATCTTCCTCCTCTTTCATTACCTTGGCTACGGCTGCGATAGAGTCGTTTCCTTTGATATTGATAAGGCGTACTCCTTGGGTAGCACGTCCCATAACACGCAGATCACTTACAGGTAGGCGAATGGCCATACCAGACTTGTTGATAATCATCAGATCTTCTTCTTCCAATACAGATTTGATAGCCACTAGGTTTCCTGTTTTTTCAGTTACTGAGATAGTTTTTACCCCTTTACCACCACGGTTGGTGATACGATAAACAGCCTCACCTGTTTCAGGATCATCAATAAAGGTACGCTTACCGTAACCATTTTCAGAGACTACTAGTACGGTTTCTTCCTTAGGGTTTTCAATGGCTATCATACCAATTACCTCGTCATTAGCATTATCAAAAGAGATACCACGTACTCCAGATCCACTACGACCTACAGCTCGTACTTTTTCTTCAGGGAAACGAATGGCCTTTCCTGATTTGACAGCAAGCATCACTTGGCTATTTCCAGAGGTAAGGCGAGCTTCCAGTAGCTCATCATCTTCCTTGATGGTAATGGCAACAATACCATTTTGGCGAGGACGAGAGTATTGTTCTAAGCAGGTCTTTTTGATAATACCTTTTTTGGTAGCCATAATTACGTAATGGCTATTGATATAATCCTGTTCCTTAAGATCATGTGTACAGATGACAGCTTTTACAAGGTCATCAGGAGCTATATTGATAAGGTTCTGAATGGCACGTCCCTTGGTATTCTTACCCCCTTCAGGAATTTCATAGACTCTGAGCCAGAAACATTTTCCTTTCTCGGTGAAGAAAAGCATATATTGGTGGTTGGTACCTATAAATAGGTGCTCTATGAAGTCCTTATCACGTGTAGCAGAGGCCTTTTGTCCTACTCCTCCACGAGCTTGGGTTTTGTATTCATTGACAGAAGTACGCTTGATATAGCCAGCATTGGAGATGGTGATCACCACTTGCTCATCAGGGATAATATCTTCTATGGAGATATCACCACCTGCATATTCGATTACAGAGCGGCGTTCATCTCCATATTTGGCTTTTATTTCCAAGAGTTCTTCTTTGATAATCTCAGTACGACGTTCTTTGCGAGCAAGGATATCTTCCAAATCAATAATTTGAGTTAATAATTGCTCATATTCCTCCTTAGTTTGTAGAATAAGGAGTTTGTTAATACGGCGCAATTGTAGCGCTAAGATAGCTTCAGCTTGTATTTCTGTAAGTTCAAACTCAGTGATTAGGTCTTCTTTGGGTCTGTCATGAAAACGAATAATTTCAATAGCCTTTCCCATAGTATCTTCGGTAGCCATTACCTTCATGAACCCTTCCAAGATATGAATGCGTTCCTTAGCTTTTTTTAGCTCATATTGGGTACGTCTATATACCACATCATGACGATGTTCTACAAAGTGGTATATTAAGTCCTTAAGGTTTAGTTGTTCAGGACGACCATTGACCAAGGCAATATTATTAACACTAAAAGAAGATTGTAGCGCAGTATGCTTGAATAGGTTATTGAGTACTACATTAGGAATAGCATCTTTCTTAAGTTCGTATACGATACGCATACCTCCCTTACCTGTCTGATCCACAATGTCAGCCAATCCTTCAAGTTTACCCTCTTTGACCAAATTGGAGGTTTGTTCGCGCATGGTCTCAGGATTTACCTGATAGGGAACTTCAGTAACTACGATATAGTCGCGGTTGTTTATTTCCTCAAAGTGTGTTTTGGCGCGTACAATTACTCGTCCGCGTCCTGTTTTGAAGGCCTCACGTACACCATCATAACCATAGATAATACCACCTGTTGGGAAGTCAGGAGCCTTGATGTACTCCATGAGTTCATCTATAGTAATATCTTGATTTTCAAGGTATGCAATAGTACCATCAACTACTTCAGCAAGATTGTGAGGAGGCATATTGGTAGCCATACCTACGGCAATCCCTGAAGATCCATTGACCAAAAGGTTTGGAATACGGGTAGGTAATACAGTAGGCTCCTCAAGTGTGTCATCAAAGTTAAGGCTGTGATCTACGGTCTCCTTGTCAATGTCAATGAGCATATCTTCAGCCATTTTGCGCATTCTTGCCTCAGTATAACGCATAGCTGCAGGAGAGTCTCCATCGATAGAACCGAAGTTACCTTGCCCATCTACAAGCATGTAACGCATGTTCCACCATTGTGCCATACGTACCATAGTGTCATATACAGAGGAATCTCCATGTGGGTGGTACTTACCGAGTACTTCCCCTACAATACGAGCGGATTTCTTATGAGCTGTATTACTACGTACACCAAGCTCATGCATTCCAAAGAGTACACGCCTATGTACAGGCTTAAGTCCATCACGTACATCAGGCAAAGCCCTAGAGACGATTACTGACATTGAGTAGTCAATGTAAGCCGTCTTCATCTGGTCTTCTATGTTAATAGGAATGAGTTTTTCTCCTTCAACCATTGTAAAGTTTCTTTTTATTTCAAGGTGCTAATTTACGACCTTTTTTTGAGATAAGAAAATAAAATTGAAAAAATTAGGCTTAAAATGCGTTTTTAACGTTTTGTTAATTGTTGGTTAGGTATATAATCACTATCTACTGTCTAACAATCTTCTGTTGTGTATTTAAGGCAAATTGTTCTAAGAGTACTTCTTTATCATCACTTAGGAAGTTAAAGCTATCTTGTTGGGCATGACGTACAGTATAGAGGATTACTCCTTCTATGCAACTCACCTTGAAGCGCTTGCTTAAGTCCTCCAATAGGAATGAAAGATTCTTGTATTTGTCTTCTATACACAGGTTGAAACTGATGGCGGAATTTTGCAGCAAACTCACCTTAATCTGATAAGTAGCTAAAAGATTGAAAATGAAACTAATATTCTCCTCTGCAATAAAAGAAAAATCTAAAGAAGAGAGAGATAATAAGTGCTGATTTTGTTTGCGTATGTAGCAAGGAATTTTAGGAGATAATTCCTTAACATCACAAACAGAACTTCCTGCTTCATTGGGATTAAGGAAAGAACGTACATTCAGCGGAATATTCATTTTTTGGAGGGGTTGCAAGGTCTTGGGGTGAATTACTGAAGCCCCATAGAAGGCAAGTTCAATAGCTTCTTGATAAGGAATTTTTTCAAGTAGCTGGGTGTCAGAGAAATATCTTGGATCTGCATTGAGTACTCCTGCTACGTCTTTCCAAATAGTTACATTCTCAGCATCAAGACAATAGGCGAAGATAGCGGCAGAGTAGTCTGAACCTTCTCTACCAAGAGTGGTAGTGAAGTAGTTCGGGTCGCTCCCTATGAAACCTTGAGTGATGTACATAAGGGACGGATTGATATTCTCGGTGATATTGCGATTGGTTTCCTCCCAATCCACTTCGCCTTCTCGATAGTTACTATTGGTTTTCACAAGATTGCGCGCATCAAGCCAAGTATTGCGAATGCCTTTGTCATTGAGGTAGTGACTGATGATATGAGTGGAAATTAGCTCTCCAAAACTTACGATTTGGTCATATACAAAACTATGTTTGGGAGATTTGTTTCGCTCTAAGAAAGAGGAAATTTCTCCAAATAAACCGTCTATTTTCCAATAAATAGGGTGGTTCTTGTTCTCAAATAGCTCGCTGATGATTTGGTAATGGAAATCCTTTACTCTTTGGATACTTTCATCCAAAGCATTTTTATCTTCATTGAAGTAATTGGTTACTACTTCTTCCAACGCATTGGTTGTCTTACCCATAGCAGAGATAACGATCAATATATCTCTATGGGGAGTATTTTCAAGTATTGAGGCCACATTGCGTACGCTTTGGGCATCTTTGACGGAGGCTCCTCCGAATTTGTAAATTTGCATAAGGGAACTTTAGAATGATAATAATTAAAAAAGCCATCTTCAAGAGATAGCTTTTTGACTCTATTAAAAATTAAAATTAAACATTTTCACTTGATAGCATCGTAGGCATTACGAGCATATAGATCTTTTCTCCTTCGTCCAATCCATCAGCTGGAGTTAGGATACCAGGGCGATTGGAGTAAGACATCTCAAGGAGGATATCATCGGAGGATAGATTGCTGAGCATCTCCATGAAGAATTTAGAGTTAAATCCTATCTCCATGTCATCACCCTCGTAGTTACAAGGAATCGTTTCATTAGCACGATTGTTGTATTCTATATCTTCAGCAAAGATTTGCAAAGAATTACCTGTAATCTTTACACGCATCTGGTGAGTAGCCTTGCTAGCAAAGTTAGAGATACGCTTGGTAGAATTGAGTAATAAGGTACGATTGACGATCAACTTATTGGGATTTTCTCTAGGGATTACCGCTTCATAGTTAGGATAGGTTCCGTCAATGAGGCGACATACGTAATCCAATTGATCAAAAGAGAACTTAGCATTGCTTTCGTTGTACTCGATAGTTACCTCTGTCTCGCTTCCAGAGAGGATTCCTTTGAGAAGGTTTAGTGGTTTTTTAGGAATTACAAAAGACGCAGGTTGCTCGGATTTTATATCCTGACGCTCATATTTTACCAACTTATGGGCATCAGTAGCGGCAAAAATAAGCGCTTCTTCTGTAAAATTGAAGAATACCCCATTCATAATAGGGCGTAGGTCATCATTCCCCGTAGCGAAAAAGGTACTCTGTATAGCGGTAGCCAAAATATCACCCATAAGGGTTACGCGGTTGGCATTTTCTATTTCTACAACAGTAGGAAACTCTTGGCTATCCAAGTAGGCAAGGGTATATTTCCCGTTGTTAGAGACGATATCTATAGTATTGTTGTCATTGATAATAAAGGTAAGAGCCTGTTCGGTAAAGGTCTTGAGGGTATCAATCAAAATCTTATATGGGACAACGATACTTGCAGTATCTGTACTTTCTACTTCTATTACTCCTTTGATAGTGGTTTCAAGGTCAGAGGCTGATACAGTCAGTTTATTTTCAGATAATTCAAATAAGAAATTCTCCAAGATAGACATAGTGTTGTTGCTATTGATTACACCTCCTATAATTTGGAGCTTTTTCAATAAATACGAACTAGATACGATAAATCTCATGATATGCTTTTATGCGTTTAAAATATGTGCAAAGGTATTTCAAAAAAAGGGAACTATAAAATTTTTGACTAAATATTAAGAAAATCGTTTTTTGTACCAGAATCTTATCCCTAAACCTAGTATGGCAAGACTCAGCAAAGGTACTACAAAAGCAATTAATTTCCAGTAGGTTATATCTTTTTCTAATGCTTTCTTATCTAAGAAGGCCAAAGAAACCTTTTTGTTACGTAGGCTCAAGAATGCAGTATCATCCAAGAGATAATTGACACAGTTTTGCAGAAAAGCTTTGTTGTCAAAGTACTGGTTTGTCCATTTGTCATACCCCAATTCTAAGGGTTCTCCCTGCTGAATATCGTTGCGGATAATATCACCATCGGAGATAACAATCATTTTGTTAGGTTCGCTTTGGTCTTTGCTCTGGAGTTGGGCGATAGGCTTTACCCTATTCTTAAAAGCAGAGGTAAAGCTCCCCTCTAGCAGTACTGCTACTGGGAAATTTCCTTTTTCATAGCCTTCAGTTGTTTTCTCTGGAAAATCAAGTATAAGTTCCTTAGGGGTACCCTCTTGCTTAGAAAGGGGAGAGGAGGATAGCAGAATGGATTTCTTGATACCATTACTTAGTGTATCTATACTACTGACGAATTGTAGTCGGATGCCGTCTAAGTTTTTATTGATCATGTGGTTGTTAGCCGATAGGATCATAGGGGAGTATACCCAAGGGATAGGGGTGTATTGGGTTTGGCTACCACTGCCTTGAGCTACTACAATTTGGGTAAAGTACCAGTCATTGATAAGATCATAATTTAGGCGTACCCCATACTTAAAGAGCATATCTGTCAAATTAAGGTCTTGTGGCATAGCCATGGTACGTCCTTGCTGACGGAATAGTTCGTCCATGGAGGCAGCGACAGGGTCTAATAACCATAATACCCGCCCTCCATTCATGATATATTGATCAAGGACTTGTTTTTGCTCATCAGTAAAGGGTTCAGTAGGCTTAGCGATGATACATAGCTGAAAAGTAGAGAGCTGTTTTAGAGTTTTCTCTGGAGCGGTAGCTACTGAGTCCAAGACAAAAGGTGCCAAGTGATAGTAATTCTGTTCCAAACGTAAAAAGTCAGCAATCTGGATATCGGATAAGGTGCCATTACTTCTGATAATGGCTATGTTTTTTTGTTTTTCTAAGAGTATCTTATACAGTGCATCGGAGAAGGCATATTCCAGATTTTGTACGGAAAATTCTATTTTTTCTTGAGAGGAAGCCCCTAGCTTGTTGCGTAGTAAGGGTACTCTCTCCTGTTTGTCTCCTCTTGTAATAATAGCCCAAGGTAGGATATATTCCTCAGAGGTTTTTCCCTGAATGGTAGAGGTAATCATAAGAGGGGTAAAACCTTCTGCACTAAGAGCTTGTAACTCGCTATCCACATCTTTTCCTTCCAAGGGATTGACAAAATCAAAATGGATATTTTTATTGGCTGCCTTATATTCTTCCAATAGTTGTAGCGTTTCTGTCTGCAGGCGTTTGTATTCAGCGGGTATATTTCCCTTGAGCAATACCTTAATGTCTATCGGCCCCTTGATCTGGGCGAGTAGTTGTTGGGTTGTAGGGGATAGAGTATAGCGCTTGTCCACAGTGAGGTCAAACCGCTTATATAGCAGCTGACTCACTCCAATAATTCCACTTAAGAGGAGTAGTAATAAGCAAATGGAAAAAAGAGGTTTCTTTATGGATTTCATTTTTTTTCAGTCTGCAAAGAAAGTTCGGTTAAATATAAAAAAAAGAAAGCAAAACAAGAGAAATAAACAATGTTTCTTGTATCGATTACGCCACGACTAATGTCTTCAAAATGTACCTTGAAGCCAAAAGAAAAAAGTGAATTGGAGGTAAAGAGTCCTACAAGTTCATCTAATCCAAAAAACAAAAAGAAATTCAGAAAAGTAGCAATTACAAAAGCAATAATCTGATTCTGACTCATAGCAGAAGCAAACATACCTACTGCAACAAAGGTAGCTCCCAATAAGAAAAGGGCAATATAAGAGCCTATGGTACTGGCCATATCTATATTTCCTTTAGGAGCGCCTACTTGCCATACTATATATACATATATACCTGAGAATGCCAAAAGAATGAGCAGAATAGTAAGTATTGAGAGGTATTTGGCAAGAATGATACGCCATACCGATATAGGATAAGTAAAAAGTAGGGGAAGCATACCACTGCGTTTTTCCTCAGAGATAATACGCATCGTAAGAGCAGGGATAAGAAATACAAAAATCCATGCAGAAAGTAAAAAGAAAGGTTGTAAGGAAGCAAAACCCGTCTGGAAAATATTGTATTCTCCTGATAGTACCCAAAGGAAAAGGCTACTAAAGAGCATAAAAGCGCCTATAACAACATAGCCAATAGCTGAGGTAAAGAAGTAACGAATTTCTTTTTTGAACAAAGCATTCATGCTATGATTGAGCTAATAAAATTTGGGTCAAAATTACAATTATTTTTTCACTCAGACAAAAAAATAGTTTTGAATTTTGACATAATAATATCAATTAGTAATACGAATCAATAGTCAGAAAATTTGTAATTCCTAACTGAGTAGGGTGTAATAATTTGCATCTCTACCTAAGGTTTTACCTAGATTGAGAGTGGTCTGAATTATTACTTTTATCAAGATGTAATTTGTTTATTATCATATTGTTAGGTTGTTTTGTTTTTTCCTACCTATCATTTACCTTACTATTACTTTTGCTTTTTATCTTTCTCTCAAAAAATGGCATAATTATTGCTGTATAGTGGGCATTTATTATTACAAAGATGAAAAGAATATTTTTACTAGTTTTTGCTCTTATGGCATCCCTTTCCCAAGCACAGAATGCCACTAAGGCTAAGGCCCTTTTAGATGAAGTCTATAAAAAAGTAACTTCTTATAATAATATTTATATTGACTTTCGCTATTCTTTTGAGAACGCAAAAGAGCGTATCAAGCAGGATACCAGAGGTGATGTAACCCTTAGTGGACAGAAGTATCTGCTTAACTATATGGGAGTTACTAAAATCTTTGATGGTAAAAAGATATATTCTATTGTTCCTGAAAATGAGGAGGTAACTATAGAGGATACTGAAAACAAAGATGACCAGATGATTAAGCCCTCTGAAATGCTGACTTTCTACAAAAAAGATTTTTCCTACAAATGGGATATTGTACAGCAAGTAAAAGGACGTAAGATACAGTATATAGAACTAAAACCAACTAAACCATCTTCCGATATTAAGCTGATTTTACTTGGAATAGATACCACTACCAAGCATATTTATAACCTTATACAGGTAGGCAAGAATGAGGCTAAAACAACCATTACGATCAACGAATTTAAGACCAATCAACCCTTGAGTGGCAATGAGTTTGTCTTCAATGAAGCCAAATACAAAAAAATGGGATATTACATTAATAAATAAGCACTTAGGTCATAAGGCAAATCCTCTTTTATGAAAATATTAGATCGTTACATATTATCTCGCTTTATCTACAATTTCATAGCTTCTCTTTTTATTATTACACTGATTTTTATTTTCCAAACAATTTGGCTTTATATAGACGAGCTAGTAGGTAAAGGCTTGAGTATATTTGTTGTAATAAAATTCATAGCCCTTATGCTACCTAATCTTATCCCTCTTATCCTGCCACTTACAGTGGTATTGTCGTCCATTATGACATTGGGAGCCTTGGGAGAGAGTTATGAGTTGGCTGCCATGAAAGCGTCGGGAGTGTCTTTGCTGAAAGCTTCTCGTACGCTTATTGTCTTTATGTTATTACTCAGTATTGCAGTCTTTTTTACCTTTAATAACCTACAACCTTGGTCTAATAGAAAAGTGGTAGCACTTAGGGAAAGTATTAGGAACAAACAACCTTCACTGGCTATAAGTCAAGGAATATTCAATAATGTACAGAATTTTTCTATAAAAGTAGGAAGAAAAACAGGAGAAAATGGAGAATTCCTCCATGATATAGTTATCCATAAAATCAATGTTAAAGATCAAAGTCGTACTGTTATAAAGGCAAAAAACGGAACACTCTCAGGACATAAGAAAGGTTCAGATATTCTACAATTGGTGCTCAAAGATGGTTCTTACTACGAAGATGTGGATAATGAGCAGAATGCTAATTTTCCCTTTGTAAAAGCTAAATTCAAGACGCATATCCTCAACATAGATATTAGTTCACTTAATGAGGACATTAATTATAATGAGAATGCAGAAAAAGATTATTATAGGACGATGAATATAAGTCAATTGTCTTATACCTTAGACTCTATTGTTGGTGATTATAGGCAGGAAGTGAAGGATTTCGGAGAAAACTTCTATAGACGAACAGGAATGAATTATATTTCTGAAAATCAATCTATTGAAAAAACATCAGTAAAAGAAAAAGTCAAAAGTGTAGCTGATTTGATAGACAGGTACAAGGCTGATAGTGAGCGCTCTCAGATATATAGTTTGGCCAAAGATAATATCTCTTCCCTTATCAATAATATAGATAACAACAAGGAGAATATGGAGTACCAACAGAAACTAATCAATGTCTACCGCTTGACCTTAAGTGATAAGATTGCATTGGCCATTACCTGCTTTGTGCTCTTTTTCGTAGCGGCTCCGCTAGGGGCTGTGATCCGTAAGGGGGGAGTAGGCATGCCTTTGGTAGTAGCCATAGGGCTTTTTTTGGCTTATTATTTCTCTGGATTACTCACAAAGAACATGGCTACCAATGGGAATATAAACCCTTATATAGCACCTTGGATTCCTACTTTTTTCTTATTACCTTTAGGAGTATATCTCACTATCTTTGTCAATGAAGACAAATCTGTAGGAAACTTTGGTGAATTAGTACATAAAATAAAGAAACGCTTCATTAAAAAATAAATTCTTAATTACATGTTGGATTTGTTAGGAAACGCACTCTTGGATTATCAAAAGGGTGACCGATTGGAAGATGTATATGTAGAAACAAATATTTCAGAGAAAGAAATTCTTTTTCGCTCTCACTTTTTCCGTACTTTTCCCCAAATGATTCCTTTAGAACAATCCGCTCTTACCATGGCAAAAGGACGGATATTGGATGTAGGGGCAGGTACAGGATCTCATGTTCTATACTTACAAGAAAAAGGTTTAGATGTAGTTGCTCTTGATGTATCTCCTTCAGCCATTGAGGTATGTAAATGTAGGGGCGTGAAACAAACTGTATGTGCCGATGTGCTTGAATATAATGGTAAGTTTGATACAATTCTTATGTTGATGAATGGGATAGGTATTTGTCAGAAGCTTGCAAAAATAGACATATATTTACAAAAATTGAAATCACTCCTAACTCCAACGGGGCAGATTTTGGCTACTTCTACTGATATTATCTATATGTTTGATCAAGATGAAGATGGAGGGTACATAGTTCCTATAGCAGAAGATGCTGATTATTATGGTGAACTTACTTATACTATAAGCTACAAGGGAAAGAAAGACTCCTTCCCTTGGCTCTTCTTGGATTATAATACTTTTCAGAATGCTGCCTATCACAATGGCCTTAGCTGTGAATTGCTAGAAGAAGGTGATGCCTTCAACTACTTAGCCAAGCTACAGATAGATGATTAGCATTACTGCTTTACTTTTTTACTTCCTTCATAGATAGCGTAATTTACCAATCGGCTCTCTAACTTTCCGTTGAATAGTTTTATCTTACGAGAAGGGCGTAATCCTACCGACTTAAGGGCTTCAAGGTTGGAGGTGATAAACCAGGCTTGAGTGTTGGTATAGCCGTGCTTAAGGGTATCACCTATTTGCTGGTAGAATACCTGAGGGTTTATTTCCAATCGTTCGCCATAAGGAGGATTGAATACCATAAAGAGAGGTCTGTCATTCTCCTTTTTAGACTTAAAAAAATCCTGTTGGCGAATAGTGATATACTCGCTGAGTTGTGCATTTTTTACATTTTCCTTTGCCTTCATCACTGCCGAAGGTGCCTTATCATAACCATATATCTGGTGAGAAAACTCTTTGGCTTTTGCAAGAGAACTATCAAAGATAGTTTCAAACAAATCCACATCATAATCAGTCCATTTTTCAAAGGCAAATTCCTTGCGATGCAGAGAGGCTGGAATATTACAAGCAATCATAGCTGCCTCGACCAAGAAGGTACCACTCCCACACATAGGATCTAGGAAATCACTTTGTCCTTCCCAACCACTGAGCAACAATATACCTGCAGCAAGCACTTCGTTGATAGGGGCTATATTGGTCTGGGTACGGTAACCACGATGGTGTAGTGATTCCCCTGAAGTATCTAAGGAGACAACAACTTTATTATCTTTTTGTATGTGTACAAATAGTTGAATATCAGGGTGAAGTGTGTCTATATTGGGGCGCTTTCCCTGCTGAGCGCGGAACTTGTCTACGATAGCATCTTTAGCCCTCAATGCCATGTATTGAGTATGATTGAAGAGGTCAGTAGCCAAGGTTACCTCCACAGCAAAAGTCTGTGTAGGGGAGAATAAGCGACTCCAATCATACTGATAGAGTTTTTGATAGTAATCCTTCTCATTGCGTACTTCAAAGGAGTAGATAGGCTTGAGAATCTTCAAGGCAGTACGTAGGGATAGGTTAGCCTTATACATAAAGCCTTTATCACCTGAAAAAGAAACACTTCGTACCCCTTTTTTTACATTCATGGCACCTAATGTTCGTAGTTCTTTTTCTAAAATATCTTCAAAACCAAAAAAGGTTTTGGCTACCATCTGGAAATTTTCCATACAAAAGGAAATGATTTAATTCGTAATTATCGTTTGAAAACAGGCAAGGTATAATAGGCTCCTACTGCTATACGATGCAATTGTTCGTTGGGTTTCTTTAGAGCTTCAGTATAAGTAATCTGATTGCCTACATAAGCTACATAGAAGCGCAAGTCTTGACTGACAAAAGGAGCATATTGTCCTGCAAGAAAGTAAATATAGTTAGTTCTTAGTTGTTCATTGAGTGTATTTTTACTTCCTGTAGTCTCTATACCTAGCTTGGCGGAGAGACTCCACCTATTATCAATCTGATAATCATAGCGGGATACAGCACATTTGTATACTATATTCTTATGTATGATAAAGGCTCCTTCCGACAGACCTTCATGGATACTCAGTAGCCTTGAGGAAGTAAGTCCAAAGTCCGCTCCCATATGGGAATACACCAAGTCCAAATAAGCAGTATGCTTACCTATTTGTAACTTGTTGCCCAAAGAAACCGAATGGGTGTAATATTCCTTGGCAAATTGTGATAAGTTGTAGGAATACTTAGTCCTAAACATTCCATCAAAGAAAATTCCATTCCAATACAGATAGCCCCCTATGGGAGCCTTGGAAGCTGAATAGTTGTCAGTTGTGAAATGATTGTTCTCTAGGTGTTTGGCAAAAGATTCATTCAGTGTATTGTGTAGCTGTATTCCTACTATGTGTTCGGGATTGAATTTGTAGGAGAGCTGTGCTCCTGCTAGAAAGACATTAGTATATACTCCATTGAGATAATCAGTAAAAATGTATTCATACAACGGATTAATATCTTTCTCAAAAGAACCCATTGCTGAAAGCTGTTTGCCTAAAGTGGTTTCCCATTGTCTTTTTGCTCCAAAGCGATAGGTGATATAGGCATAATCCAAAGCTGCGGATCCATTATCTAGTGAAGTGGCTGCAAAGGGTTTGTTCATACGAAAGCGTACCCTGTAAGAAAGAGCTTTGTTGTAATCCCCCTGAATATTTATACGTGCATTATCTATCTGAAAACGGGAGGAAGAGAGTGTCTCTTGGCTATGATGGTCCGAGAGAAACCCTCCTCTGAAGTAAAATTCTATTTTTAGCTTTTCTGCTGAAATAGGTTCTGTAAGAGTGTCTTTCTGTGCGAGAATGAAATTCTGTGTTAAAATACTTAAGGTAATGATTAATTTTATTTTTCCTAACATGGCTATTATGATTTTCTATTTAGAGAGCTGAATGTTTTTTTAAAATTGGTAAGGTGTAAGCTGCTCCTATGGCTATTTTGTGGAATTGCTCATAAGGTCTATTGAGAGCTTCTGCATAATTAATAGTATTGCCTACATAAGCCCCATAGAAACGGAAATCTTGTGTTTTCAAAGGTTCATATTGTATGGCAAGGAAATAACTGTAATTTTGGCGAAAGTGTTCACTGAGCAGGTTCTTACTTCCAGCAAACTCTACTGCTAATTTGGCAGAGGTACTCCAGTGGTCATCAAATTGGTATTCATAGCGAGATATGATACCTTTATAAACGATATTTTTATACATAACTTTATTGGGACGTCCTTCATAGAGATTAAGTATATTGGAAGCTACTAGGGCATAGTCTGCTCCCATATGAGAGTACATGAGATCTAAGTAAGCGGAATTTTTTCCTATCTTTAGCTGATGTCCAAGAGAAAATGTATGTGTGTAATAGTCTTGGGCAAACTGAGATACATTATAGGAATAATTTGTATGCAATGCACCATCAAAGAAGGAACCAGACCAATAGACATAGCCCCCGATAGGTGCTTTGGAGGGTAAGTAATCTCCAGAGATAAAACCATTGCTCTCCAAGTGGTCAGAAAACTTAGCATTGAGGGTATTATGTCCTTGTATTCCCACTTTGTGATGTTCATTGACCATATAATCTAATTGAAGTACTGTAAGGAAGGGATTGACGATATAACTAAAATAATCTCCATAGATATATTCATACAAGGGGTGAATATCTATCTCATAAGAGCCTATCATCGCATAAGCCTTACCTAATCTCAAGTCCCATTGGCGATCCTTACCAAAGCGATAGGTAAGAAAAGCCATATCCAAGGCAACCGAAGCATTGTCTTGTGAGGAGGGTGTAAAGGGACGATTTAGGCGAAAACGAACATTATAAGACAAATCTTTGTTGTAATTCCCATAAAGATAGATTCTTGCATCCTCTAGGCGGAACCCTGTTGAAGCAGGGGCAATCTTTGTTTTATAGGCAGAAAAACTGCTATTGAAGTAGAAATCAATATTGGTTGATTGTGCTGATTTGGTCAATGCAAGGGTGTCTTTCTCTATGAAGAAAGGTGCTTCTCCATAGATATTCTCTGCCATTAGGAGAAGTAATAAGAAGAAGAAGATTTTTTTCATAATATTTTTTTGCAAAAATAAGAATTTATTTTAATATTTGCTAAAGTAAAACCTATATTTTTTCAAACCATAATTTGCGAGTATTAATCAGCTCAATATGTGCTATATAGGACTATTTAAAGTAATAAAATATAGAAAGGCCTGAAAAGACCTATGCAGTGATGAATAGTTATCCACCACTGCATAGGAACATCTCCTTAAAAATTAAAAAAATGAAACCGTAAATTATAACTTAATCGTAAGTACAGGTTTTTCAGAGTGATTTACAATGTCCTCACTGATACTTCCATTGAAGATGTGCATAAGAGCACTTTGCTTAGTTGGGAACATACATATAAGATCGCTCTGATGGTCTTCTGTAAAGTGAATAATACCTTCCTCAATAGAGAAATCACTATACATATGGATGTTATGTGAGAGTATTTCCTTATGTTCTTTAGAAAAATTATCTATCAGTACCTTTATCTCTCTGCTGGAATTAAAGTGATAAGGGGTGTTGATATATACGAAATCAATCTTAGCATCTAAGACATTGGCAAAAGCCACAGCCTTTTGAAAAGCATCAATATATTTCTGAGAGAAGTCGCAAGCAAAGGTGAGTTTTTTCACTTTGGAAATGTCTGTTTTGTCCTTGATAACCAAAACAGGTACAGAGGAAGTACGTACAATTTTCTCTGCATTGGAGCCTAAGAAAAGTTCTTTAGAGCCTGTGGCTCCTGTGGAACCCATTACGATAAAGTCCACTGACTCATCTTCAAGTAAGTGCTTTACCGCATAAGTAAGAGCTGTGGTTTCTACTACTGTCTTTACAGCAACACCTCTACTTTTAAGTTCTTCCGAGAGTTTCTTTACATTAAGACCTGCTTCACGCATGAAGAAAAGTTCTTCAGGCAGTGCAGAGGTGGATTCAGTAACAAAACGTCTTGGTAATTCTACACAGTGTAACAATAGAATAGTGGCTCCATTTTTCTTTGCTAAATCTACGGCCACCTCTACTGCATAATTGGAATGTTCTGAAAAATCGATAGGTACAAGAATGTTTTTCATGGTAATTGAAGGTTATATGTTAGACAATATGTTTTTATTTCTACGCTGTAAAATTACGTTTTTTCAAGATAAAAAACAAACATTGTATGTGAAAAATTTTAAAAAAATAGAGAAACAAACATTAAAATAGACAAAAATAAAGAGAGGTTATTCACAAACTCTCCTAATTTTGTTATAGTACAGTTTTTAATATGTATTTTTGCACAAGATTTAATCAGAGGACAATTTTTCGTCTGCTTCCTAATTTTTTAGAATAGTGTTAGATTTTTTATATCCTATAGAAGATTTTTTTGTTCAGAAGAAATATCTATCCCAAACTATTGGTGGAAAGATAAGAAAACATACTCGAAAAGAGGGGTTACCAGACCTTGAAGGGGTACAAGTGGCTATTTTTTCACTTTCCAATAGCGAAAACATTCTAAAGAACTCTTTCAGAGATGCTTTTTACAGCCTTTATTATGGTAATTGGGATATAGTATTAGCTGATTTAGGGAATATTCCTGAAGGAACAACCCGAGAAGATACCTTTGTAGCGATAAAAGAGGTCACAACTCATTTACTTAAACAAGGGATTATCCCTATACTTTTGGCCGAGGGAGTGGAGAATACTTATGCTCTCTATCGTGCATTTGACACTATGGAGCAAATGGTAAATCTTGCCTGCGTGAATGCACTCTTTGGTTTTTCTGATGAGTATGAGATTTTTGCGGAAGATAGCTACATGAGCCGTATCCTTATGGAGACTCCTACATTATTGAACCATTTTACTAATATTGGTTATCAGACTTATTATAATCCGCAAGAGTCTATTGATTTGCTTCAGAAAATGTTCTTTGAAAGTTACCGATTGGGGGAGATTACCAGTTATATAGAGCAGGTAGAACCTATATTGCGTAATACAGATCTAGTAAGTATTGATATGACTTCAGTACAAGCCTGTGATATTGATATGCCTAAAGGATTTGTCAATGGATTTACCGCGAGAGAAATCTGTGCAATAAGCCGTTATGCGGGGCTTAGTTCACAGACTACTGTATTGGGAATCTTCAATCCACCTACTTCCGAGCGTGGTAAGATGCTTGTGGGAGAAGTACTTTGGTACTTTATAGAAGGTATTAATTATCGCATAAAAGAATTTCCTTCCATTGAGGATAAAAACTATACCAAGTATATTGTACTCTTGGACGATTTCACTATAGAGTTCTATAAGAGCAATCGTACAGGACGCTGGTGGATACTCCCCAGTGAGTCTTCCAAAGGGGCATTTATGCTTCCTTGTACTGAGCGAGATTACCAGAAAGCTCTTGAAGGAGAAATTCCTCTGCGTTGGTGGAATCTCCATCAAAGATCCTTAAATTAAGTGAAGAGTGAAAAATGAATAGTGAATAATCACTAACCATTAACAACTGATAAAAAGTATGCTCAAAAAACTACTTTTCTTTATAGCCCTATTCCTATCCGTAGGAGCAGTAGCTCAGGATAGTATCCGTTTCAAATCTATAAGACCCTTACCAAAGAAAAAAGATAGTATTATACTCTCTTCAAGGGATTACAAATATATTTCCATATCCCGTGATACCATTGAGATAGATACCACCCTTACCCTTAAGGCCATGTATAAACAAAATCCTGTACGAAAGGATATGTTTGCCTATGTGCCTTTCCAAAATATGGGGCAGACCTATACTACTCTTGCCTATGATTTCAAGCGGACGGAACTTTCCCCCAGATTGGGAATGCGAGGAAATAGTTTTTATTTTTCAGCGGGTGAGGATATTTTATATTATAGAGTGCCCACTCCTATGACAGAGTTCTCTTTTAAGTCGGGACTCTCGCAAGGGCAGATGTTGCAGTCCTTTTTCTCGGCGAATCTCTCGCCTGAATTTAACTTTTTTGTGCGCTATAATGCCTTACGTTCTTTAGGAGATTATAAGAATATTCTTTCCTCTATAGGAAATTTCTTTGTGGGATTTTCTTATTTGTCAAAGAATGGAAAGTACCTAGTGATGTCTCATTATGCCAATGAGGAGATTGATCGCCAAGAGAATGGGGGATTGCTATACCCTGAGCAATTTCATGGAGGAAATGAGCAGTTTCGCAATCGTGCTCGATTGGATATAGCCCTTTCGGATGTAACTTCCCAGCAGAACCTAAAGCGTTATTTCTTGCAACAACAATATAATTTTCTAAGACCATCCAAGGATGGAGGTTCGGAAATACTCTTAAAGCATTTATTTGAATATCAAACAGAAAATTATTATTATACCCAGAATGCAGTTGCCTCCAATAGCTTTTTTGGAGAGAGTTTTACCCTTAAGAATCTCCATGATAAGTTATCCCTTAGGACACTGACTAACAAGTTGGGAGCAGAACTTTCCTTACCTTATCTAGGAAAAACATTTGTATATGGGAAATCTTATTTCTATAATTATTTTGGTAAGGGAATTTTCATAGATACATCAGGTAGCTTTATCCCTCACCAAATAAAGGGAACTGATTATGGACTGGGACTCCAATGGAAAAAGAATTACAAGGGATTCTTTATCAATGCTGAAGGAGAACAAATGATTTTGGGAAAAATACTAGGTACCAAGCTTCAAGGAGACTTATATTACAACTTTGATGAGCAAAATAAGCTATTTGCAGGGCTCAATATCACCTCTAAGCTACCTAATTTTAATTTTTTACTGTATCAGAGTGATTACAAAAATTATAATTGGTATCACTTTGATGATTTTTCTAAAGAAAATATTCAAACCATTTTTGGAGGTATCCGTTCTCAGTGGGGAAATCTCTCTTTGGATATTACTAATATTAACAACTATACTTATTTTGAACTTAAAACCAATATCAATGGAACAAAAAAACAACCTAAACCTGAACAATATAGTGGTAACATACAGTACTTAAAACTTGTAGGTGAGAAAGAGTTTCGCTTAGGGTACTGGGGTTTGGACAATACACTGATGTATCAGCAAGTGCTACAAGACAATCAGCACATTTTCAATGTTCCTACCTTCACTACCCGCAATACACTCTATTTCAGTTCTTATATGTTCAAAAAAGCAATGTATTTGCAGACAGGATTTACATTTAAATATTTTACCAACTATTATGCCAACGAGTATAATCCGTTACTTGCGGATTTTCAGGTACAGACCGATGAAAAGATAGGAAACTATTCGGTAACTGATTTCTTTCTTAATGCAAAGGTGAGGACTATGCGTATCTTCTTTACTGTAGAACACCTTGAGGCTTTGCTCGGTAATAACAATTATTACGCAGCTCCTTCCCAACCTTATCGCGACTGGAAAGTACGCTTAGGTATTATATGGTATTTCTTCAAATAGAAATATACCTTTAAAAAACTTTTATTCCCTTAACCATCATTATCAATGTATATATTAACCCAAAATCTTTATTTTCCTCCAGTGGAGCAAGCCGACAAAACGGGAATACTTGCCATAGGAGGAGACCTCTCCATACCACGTTTGCTGCTAGCTTATAAGAGTGGAGTGTTCCCTTGGTACAACGAGGATGAACCTATACTTTGGTGGGCTCCCCAAAAGCGCATGGTAGTGGTACCCAAATATTATAAAATGCATAAAAGTATGCGCAATATCTTCAATAGAGGAGAATTTGATGTGACTTTTAACAAAGATTTCTATCAGGTGATTACTACCTGCAAAAATATCTATCGCAAAGACCAACAAGGTACTTGGATCAGTGATGAAATAGTGGAAGCATATACCAAACTGTATGAGATGGGGTTGGCCCGTTCGGTAGAGGTATGGCAAAATAAAAAATTGGTAGGAGGACTCTATGGCGTGGATATAGGCAATGGTATCTTCTGTGGTGAAAGTATGTTCTCCAAGGTATCCAATGCTAGCAAAGTAGCTTTCTATACTCTCTTGCAGGATCTTAAGGAAAAAAATTATCTGCTATTGGATTGCCAAGTATATAACGAACATTTGGAGAGCTTAGGAGCCTATGAAATTCTTCGCTCTGAATACATGAAATATCTTTTACAAGGAAATATACTCCTTAGAATTAAGAAAATGAAAGCTTTATAAAATGAAAGAAGACTTTTTACATTATCAAGCCCCTACCTCCTTGTATCCCTTAGGGTTGGAGGTGGCTCGTGCCGAAGGGTCTTATATCTATGATACCCAAGGGAAGGCTTATTTGGATTTGGTGGCAGGAGTATCAGCCTGTACTTTAGGGCATTGTCACCCCAAGGTGGTTAAGGCTATACAAGAACAAGCCGCTAAGTATATGCATGTGATGGTATATGGGGAGTATGCCCAATCACCAGCAATAACATATTGTAAGCGATTGGCAGAAAACCTGCCCGACCCTCTGGAAACGACTTATTTAGTTAATTCTGGTACAGAGGCTATAGAAGGAAGTATCAAGCTAGCTAAGCGTGCTACAGGACGCTCACAGATTATTGCTGCACGCAAGGCCTACCATGGGAATACGCAAGGCTCTCTCAGTATCATGGATTATGAACTACGCAAGCAGCCTTTTCGCCCACTTTTGCCTGATGTGGCATGGATTGAGTTCAACAATGAATCAGAACTAGAGAAGATCACCACCCGAACCGCAGGAGTAGTCTTGGAGACAATCCAAGGTGGAGCTGGCTTTATTACTCCTGAGAATGACTATTTGGCAAAGGTAAAACAACGCTGCCAAGAGGTAGGCGCCTTACTTATCTTGGATGAGATACAACCTGGTTTTGGTCGTACGGGAAAGCTCTTTGGTTTTCAGAACTATAATGTAGTACCCGATATTATTGCTATTGGTAAGGGGATGGCTAGCGGATTGCCTTGTGGTGCTTTCGTGGCTTCCTATGAGCTAATGCATCTTTTAGCCGATAATCCTAAAATGTCCCATATCACCACCTTTGGAGGAAATCCTGTGGTGGCTGCCGCCTCTTTGGCTACTCTTAACGAGCTGCTTACCACTTCTCTTATGCAGGAGACCCTTGAGAAGGAACAGCTCTTCCGCAAGCTTCTCAAACACCCTAAGATAAAATCGGTCAATGGTAAGGGACTCATGCTAGCGGCTATTATGGAGAGTGAGGACTTGGCCAATCACATAATCCTTTATGCACACCAAAGAGGGTATATCTTCTTTTGGTTACTCTTTGAACTTAGAGCGGTGAGAATCTCTCCTCCACTTACCATTAGTAAGGAGGAGATAGAAAAGGCTTGTGCAATTATATTAGAAGCCATCGATCATTACAAAGAATAGACTAATTGGAGTCTAAACGGCGAGAAATAGTATTTTTCAGTACATTATACTCCATTACCTCTTGAATAGCCCAAGAAGGGTCACCATCTTGGCTTTCCAATTGGGCTATTTCTGAGCGAAGCTCTTCTATCTTTCTGTCAATAAGCATCTTTCGAAGATTTAGTACGATTCCATTGATAGCATAAGATAGATCCGCCTCCTTGGGTTTTACCTCCACTCCTTTTTTGCTCCAATTATGTAGGCGGATTTCTTCCTCCTGTGCTTGGAAAGTGGCAATGATAGAGGCCATAGAGACAGGAAGTTCGTTGATAATGGTTGAGATATCCTCGAGTCCTTTTTGATATTTGTCTATAAAGAAAGTATATATCTCCTTGAACTCTGCCGTAGAAAGCTCTATTTCATCGGCTTGGAGTTCAAGGAATAGTTTTTCAAATACCTTTACCTTTTGGGTAATTTCTTGTACCTTTTCCTCTCCTGTATCAGGGTCATAGTATAGGAATTTGTCTTCGAATACGCATTCCTTTGGTCCATAGAGTAACAGGTACTTGATAAGGTCTTTTTCTAAATATACAATAGGGGAGAGCCGCTCAGGAGCTTTTACCACTGTCATGGGAGCTTCCTTTTTTGTCTTTTTTAACTCTTGTTCAGCCTTAAGTAGCTGTTGCTGATTCATTTGAGCAAGAGAAGCAAAAAGTACCTCCTCGGATATTTCCATAATTTTAGCACATTCCCTCACGTAGATTTCTCTCTTGATAGGGTCAGAAATTTTGGAAATACTCTCAATCATATTACGAATGGTATCGGCGCGCTTCATAGGGTCCTCCTGTGCTTCCTGTATCAGTGAAGTAGCCTTGAAACGGATAAAATCCTGAGTATGTTCTTTGAAATAGACTTCTATTTCTTCTAGGGAATTACTTTTGGCAAAGCTATCGGGGTCTTCGCCCTCAGGAAAGGTACAGATACGTACATTCATTCCTTCTGCAAGGATCAAATCTACCCCACGAATAGCTGCTCTTAGCCCTGCTGCATCCCCATCGTATAGAATGGTAATATTTGGGGTGAGCCGGCGTATAAGGCGTATCTGCTCCTGGGTAAGAGCAGTACCACTGGAGGCCACTACATTCTTGATGCCTCTTTGATAGAGCTGTATTACATCAGTATAGCCCTCTACAAGGTAACAATTGTCTTCCTTGGCTATAAAGGGTTTCGCTTGGAAGATGCCATATAATACATTACTTTTATGATAAATATCACTCTCAGGGGAATTGAGGTATTTGGCTTCTTTTTGTTTCTCTTTGGAAAGTATACGTCCTCCAAAGCCCAATACCCGCCCACTCATGGAGAGAATAGGGAACATTACTCGTCCCTTGAAACGATCTATCTTACGACCTTTTTCTGTAGCGATAGTAAGCCCCGTTTTCTCTAAGTAAGTGATGTTCATTCCCTTGGCTATGGCTTCATCGGTTAGTGCACTCCAGCTATCAAGAGCATAACCAAGTTGGAAAGTAGCGATAGTCTCATCAGTAAAGCCCCGTTCCCTAAAGTAGGTAAGTCCCAAGGCCTTGCCCTCTTCTGAAGATAGGAGGTTTTGTTGGTAATAGTCACGAGCAAATTCGCTGACTAAGTATAACCCCTCTCGCTCATTAGCTTTGTTTTTTTCCTCTTCGTTCTGCTGGGTCTCTTCCAGCTCTATATTGTATTTTTTTGCTAAATAACGAATGGCCTCTATATAGGAAAAATGCTCGTGTTCCATAAGGAAAGCAATCGCATTGCCTCCTTTCCCGCTACTAAAGTCCTTCCATATTTGCTTGGCTGGAGATACGGAAAAGCTAGGCGTACGCTCATTAGTAAAGGGACTCAGCCCTTTGTACCCAGAGCCTGAACGCTTAAGTTGGATAAAGTCACCTATGACTTCCTCCACACGAATGGAATCATATACTTTGTCTATGCTCTCTTTAGTAATCACATTCTTTGGATGTTATATTTCATATAATTCAATAGGAAAACCGTCGGGATCTTCCAAAAAAGTAAAACGCTTTCCTGTATATTCATCTTGTCGTATGGCTTCACAAGCTACCTTTTGGCTTTCTATGTAAGCTATGGATTTTTCCAAATCTCTCACAGCTAAGGCCAAATGCCTACCTCCACAAGCCTCTGGTCGGCTCACACGCTTAGCAGGCGAGGGAAAGGAAAACAATTCTAATACATATTCCCCATTGAGACACAAGTCTAGCTTATAGGATTGCCTTTCTGCCCTATAATGTTCCGCGTGTATGCTAAAAGGCAATATTTCTGTATAGAAATGCTTTGACAGCTCATAATTGCTACAGATAATCGCGATATGGTGTATTTTTTCTATTTCCATTTTCAGTTGTCATTAATCATTAATTCGAATCAATAGTTAAAATATTATTTGCTAACTTTTTAAGACGCAATAAATT
>NZ_CALHGG010000030.1 GCF_938029845.1 uncultured Capnocytophaga sp. | reverse complement strand
GACCTCTGACTTCTGACCTCTGACTTCTGACTTCTGACCTCTGACTTCTGACCTCATGTTATTGTTTTCTTAAATTCAATTTCTCACAACCCGTTGAAAACAAATGTGTTACATATAAAAACCACAAAAAGATGTAATCCATACCTTCTTGTTTGAAAAAAAAACCTATCTTTGCCCCCAAATTTAAAAATACATTTTAAGATGAAAAAAATTCTTTTATCAGCTTTAGCTGTATTTGCATTTGGCGTTGCTAATGCACAAGAAATTACTTCTTCTAAGGGAGAAAACTATTTACCACAACAAGGAGACTGGTCTATCGGATTCAGTGCTAACAGTGCATTGAGCTTTGTAGGAAATGCTTTTAATGGAAGCTCTAATAACTCTGTTAATTTCAACAGTAATGAAGCTACAAAACTTCCTGGATTTGACAATTCTGTTTCTTTCTTAGGTAAAATTTTTACTGAAGATAAAAAAGCAGATCGTTATACTGCTAACCTTCTTTTCTCTCTTGAAAAACAAAAAGATGTAGATGCAACTAATGCATTTGGTCTTTTGGTAGGTTACGGTAAAGAATGGAGAAAAGGCTCTACTCGCCTACAAGGTTTCTACGGATTTGATGGCCTTGTTGGTTTCGGATCTCCTGCTAAAAAGAACACTAGCTTCCTTATCGGTGCACAAGGTTTTGCTGGTGCTGAATACTTTGTATTCCCTAAAGTAGCTCTAGGAGCACAATATTCTTACGGAGTATTCTTCAAATACAAATCAGTAAACGATGCTTCTACTGTTAACTTCAACATTGGTTCTCCTAACAGTGGTTTCGGAACTGCTTCTGTACTCTTAAACCTTTATTTCTAAGAATTAGTTTTTTCTTTATAGAAATCAAAAACCGCTTCCCAAAAGGAAGCGGTTTTTTTTATTTGCTATGTGAATCAAGAGGCAAAAATTCCATATAATCTAATTCCTAATCCACACCATTGACAATTCACAATTGATAATTGACCATTAATTTGTCATTTTCCTAAGTCGTATCGCAGTAAGCACTTTCTTGGTATAGAGTGGAAAATCAGCATTGAGAATCCAGCCAAAATAACCTGGTTCTTCCTCTAGAATCTCCTCTACCTTACGACCTTTGTGCTTACCAAAGGTAAATATCTCTTCTCCTTTCTCATTATAGGCGATAAATCCAGCGAAATCAGCTACTTGCTTACGAGTGGTGAAATCACTTAGCTGCTTGATATCATTAGGTAGAGTATCGGAATAGGTATCGAGTTGCGCCTTGAGAATCTCGTAGGTAGCGGTAGTATCTGCCTCTGCTGAATGAGCATTGTCCAAGGACTTTTTACAATAGAATTTGTAAGCAGCCGAAAGGGTGCGTTGTTCCATTTTGTGGAAGATCGTCTGTACATCTACCGTTACACGGTTCTTTAGGTCAAAATCCACGCCCGCACGTAGCAGTTCTTCAGCCAGTAGTGGAATATCAAAGCGGTCGGAGTTATACCCCGCTAAGTCGGAATCCTTGATCATATTATGTATCTGCTTGGCTAGCTCCTTAAAGGTGGGAGCCTGAGCAACCATCGCATCGCTGATACCATGAATATCGGTAGAGGCAGGTGGTATGGGAATCGTAGGATTTACCAACCAGGTCTTGCTCTCTCGGTTACCATTGGGGTATACCTTGAGAACAGAGATTTCTACAATACGATCACGGGACACATCGGTGCCTGTAGTCTCCAAATCAAAAAAACAAAGAGGACGAGTAAGGTTCAATTCCATTAGAAAGGTTTTTAATCAGATAAGAGAGTACAAAAGTAATGAAAAAAAACCATATATACATGCTAAGATTTTTTATTTTTTACTTTAAAATATGCTATTAAATTCGTAACTTTGTAACCATAATTACAAAACTGTAAAGTGATGAATTACCAACGTATGCTATCCCTTGTGGTTCTAGGCAGTATAGGAACCCTCCAAGGGCAAAACGCTCCTTATTGGCAACAACATGTAGATTACAAAATGGAGATCAATATGGACGTAAAAAACTACCAATACACGGGAAAACAAGAACTTACCTACACGAACAATTCTCCTGATACGCTGAAGGTAGTTTTCTATCATCTTTTCCTAAATGCTTTCCAGCCTAATAGCGAGATGGACGCTCGCTTACAGACTATCCTAGACCCTGACCGACGTATGTCCACTAACAAGGGTACCAAGGAGAACCCTCAATATGAAAGCCGTATCGCAACCCTTAAGCCCAATGAAATAGGCTACCTAAAAGTAAATAACCTCTCCCAAGATGGCTCTCCTGTGAAGTACCACACCGAAGGTACTATTCTAAAAGTGGAACTGAACAAACCTATTGCACCACACAAGAGTACTACTTTCAAAATGGATTTCGCAGGACAAGCACCTGTGATGATACGCCGTACAGGTAGAAATAGTCCCGATGGAGTGGCACTCTCCATGAGCCAATGGTATCCTAAAATAGCCGAATACGACTACCGTGGTTGGGATACTACCGAATATATCGCTCGTGAGTTCTATGGGGTGTGGGGTAACTTTGATGTAAAAATTACCCTTGATAAGGATTATATCGTAGGAGGCTCCGGTTACTTGCAGAACAACAATGAAATAGGCTTTGGTTACGAAGACACAGGAGTAAAGGTGCCTAAAGTAAAAGGAAAGACCCGTACGTGGCACTTCTATGCCCCTCAAGTACATGATTTTACTTGGGCGGCCGATCCTCAGTTTATCCATGACAAACATGATGCAGGCAATGGACTTACCGTGCATTTCCTATACAAGAAATACCCTGAGATATGGAAGCGCATCCAACCCGATATGCTCAAGACCTTTGACTTCTATAACAAATTCGTAGGTCAATATCCTTGGAGACAATACTCCTTTATCCAAGGAGGTGACGGCGGTATGGAATACGCTATGTGTACTCTTATCCAAGGAGAAGAGAAATATGAGGATCTTCTCGGTACTGCGGCACATGAGTTAGCTCACGCTTGGTTCCAACATATCTTAGCTACCGACGAAACTCACTATCCATGGATGGACGAAGGCTTTACCTCCTATATGCAAGACTTGGCGGTAAGCCGTATCACAGGTGTACCTCCTTTTACTGGATTCTATCGCTCTTATGATAGGTATGCCAAGTCTAAGTTTGAAGAAACTCCAACCCACCACTCCGACCGCTTCAATACCAATTATGCTTATTCGGTAAGTGCCTATGTGAAAGGAGCGCTCTTCCTCCACCAATTGGAGTACATCATAGGGGAAAAGAATGTGGAGAAAACCCTCCAACTCTATTTCAAAAAATTTGCTTTCAAGCATCCACAACCTCATGATTTTATTCGTTGTGCAGAACAGGTATCAGGTATGCAATTGGGCTGGTATCTCAATGAATTCATGCAAACCCCTGACCATGTGGATTATGCAGTAGAAAAAGTAGAAGGCAAAGGCAACCAAACCCAAATCACCCTACGTCGTGTAGATAGAGTCCCCCTCCCTGCCGATGTCTTTGTAGTAGATAAGAATGGCAATACACACTATTATTACATTCCACTACGTATGCAATTTGGTGAAAAAGAAAACCCTTATAGCTATGAGCGCAAAGTACTCCCTGCATGGGGCTGGGCTCACCCTACTTACAGCTTTGAAGTGGCTATTCCTTTTGAAAATATACAAAAAGTAGTGATTGACCCTAATAATATCACCACCGATATTAATAGAGACAACAATACTTTCCAACAATAGTAAGGGTATTAGTTTTTATATTACAAAAGAGAAGCCGTTCCGGATTTTGGAACGGCTTTTCGTATTTCTACCCCCTTCGAGGGTTAGGTGGATATTAGAACTTATACCCTACCCCTACTTGAATTACACGATTATTGGCATAGTTCTTGGAATCTCCATTTTTTTGAAGATTCGCCAAGCCCCAGTTATAAGAGGCTTCAAAGAACAAACCATTGTTAGGCAAGTTGTATTCAGC
>NZ_CALHGG010000029.1 GCF_938029845.1 uncultured Capnocytophaga sp. | reverse complement strand
ATGAAGCATCAAGCACGAACCATTAGAAATTTATGTATTTTTATTCTCGTAGCCCTCAGCTGTGGTTGGGTAGGCGTATGGGTAGATGCTCTTACGGGGGAAACGACAGGTGATTTCAGCGATACCAGCAATGGTACAAGTGGAATGGGTATTTTTATAGTGGCTCCCCTGCTTACTTGGCTCGTATTACGTACCTTCATGGGCGATGGTTGGCGCGATGCGGGTTTGCGTCCGCTTATCAAGAAAAACTTACGTTGGTATGGAGTGGCTACGCTTATTTATCCTGCGGTGATTGCCGTTACCCTGCTTATAGGGGAGCTTTTGGGCTGGCTGGATATACAAATCCGGTGGACGGACTACCTCGGTGGGTTTGGCATCTTTGTAGTAGCGGAATTTGTAAAGAATTTCTTTGAAGAATCAGCGTGGCGGGGATATCTCACCGCTCGTTTGCTCAGTTTGAAGATTAAGGATGTATGGCTCTACCTTATTGTGGGGATAGTGTGGTGCTCGTGGCATTGGCCTTACTTCTTTTATTTTCTAAAACCAGAACAGCTATTTGCTGTATTCCCTTACGACAAAGTAACTTTTTGCATCATGGCATTGGTGTGTTGCATCTCATGGACAGTAATGTACACCGAACTTTTCCGTCTTACGAAATCGATCTGGCCTGGAGTGTGGATGCACGCTATTGAGGATACCACTATCAATAATCTGATATATGATAAGCATATTCTTATCGAAACTGGCAAACATATACTCATTTCTCCTGTTTCGGGGATGATCCCTTGTCTGTTGTACCTTGGCGTAGGTCTATGGCTGAGGAAAATCAGAATAACCCGAGAGGCACAATAATAGTAGAAACTCCCCATGGTAACCGCCTGTGCGGCTCGCACCACGGGGAGTTTTTCTAATTAGCTGATTTGCCAATAGGCTTACCTACTCTTTATTTCTTACTATCGTAGTAGTTATTCATTATTTTTGCAGAAAACTTGCTATCAGGAGTCCTAACCACAATCCCCTCTATCACATGCTGGGCAAAATAAGCCTCACAAGTGGCGAGCAGTTCTCCTCTGTTGCTAAATTCTTTTTCAAAGATAATAGGAACCGTCTCAATACCAAGCGCTTGTGCTTTGGCTACAAACTCGGCATGAGGGAGCTTGTAGGTGATTCCTCCCCTGAGACGATCAATGCCGAAGAAACGAATATTAGCAGCTTCTTTTAGCGCAGGATTGAGTTTGTTACCCGAACTGCCTACTCCTTGTCCGTTAAGCTCTCCACGCAATACAATTTCTGTTTCTTGAGCAGCCCTTAAGATATCTTGGTACTGACTGCCATATTTGATATAGGTTTCGGTACTCTCTACTTCTGTATCGCCTTTCTTTACAAAGCGCTCCATCACATTCTTGCGTGTGGCGATATACTCAGTAGATATACTAATGGAAGTACCATCTATCTTCTGGGTACCAATCAGGTAGATAGGAAACTTTACCTCACTCCACACATTGTTGATATTCTCTTCATCTGTCTGATACCAGCCTGAGGGGAAAGGACTTAGCTGGGTGTCACCCATGAGCTTGATAGGAGCTTCATACTTGGTAATTCCTAAACTCTCGGCATTGATAGGTTGTTCCCCTATATGAGAAGTTACTACGGAAAGAGGTAAAAGAATCCCATTGGAATAGACCTTGTCGCCATTAGGCTCTTTAGAGAGTGGAAACTTAATGGCTCGGATACGGCGAGGTTGGTCTTCTATCTTACCCAGATAAGACTTCTTAGGATCACCTGCTGGGGCAATAAAATCCTGAAAGAGAGGTGTATCGGGCAGGCAATAATCAGGTTGTATATAGATAGCGGTGTCGCCTATTGCATAGAGGTCTTTTTGAGCAACCAACTCAAATCCTGTTTCTTCTAAGGTGATAAGCTCTACACGCTCGGCTAATTCCTCTTTTTTATAGAGAGGAAATTTAGCTTTGATAGTTACTTTTTGTACGGGTGTTGCCATGGTAATTTGATAATGTGATAATTAGTTTTACGTATTACATATATAAGTTTGATTACATTTTTGCAGGCTTTTTGCAGGCAATTTTTACTTTTTGCACTCTTTGCTAACTATTTATTAACATATAAAACTTATTTACACTTGCTCCTAACATCTTAAAAATCTTATATTCTTCTACCAACTCTTTCAACTCATAAGCCGCTGTTCTTGTAGATATTTTATTAAGTTCTTGATATTCTTTATTTGTAATCTTTTCATTTTCTTTTACATAGAAGACGGCCTTGATCTGTCTCTCATTAAGACCTTTTTCCTTTAATCCCTCTGTATTAAAAAGGTCTCTAAACTCTATCCAAAAGTCAGAACCGTCTATATTATACAAGGGTTTAGGTAGACCTTGTGCCTGACAGAGTTCAGCCATAATACTAATACCTCGTCCCCATGATTCTACATAACCACCTCTAAAGAAGGCGTTTGCTATATCAGGATTATAAGGGCGTGAGGAGTGGGAACTTAGTAGTTTTTCTATTGTTCAGGCAGGGATCCTTGATTCCATATCATCAGCCTATCCTTATACACCCTTATCTGTATAGGAGTTAAGCCCGAATAATCTTTGTGAGCCACTGCATTAAGTAGAGCTTCACGCACAGCTTCTTTGGGATATTCATAAGTCTCCACCCTATGAATACCTTCGTAGCTGATAAGTGCTTTGATATATTTGGTAAAGAGTAGATCTATTGTTTTTTCGACTTGTTCTATAAGATTGCCATGCACCTCATCTTGGAACAGAAGTTCTGCCTCTCGCTGAAAATAGCCTATTTTGATATAAGCCCCTGTAACAAATTTTTCAGGATTGGGATGAAAAAGCAATACCGCTGCACGCTTTAGATACACATCTTCTATTAGGTTTAGATTCTCTAATAATTGTTGAGTATTCTCCTGCAGTATAGTATCAGGCAGGCGCTTACTTCTGATACCTCTTTCTCTGAAGAAAGTTAAGGTTTCCTCTTTCAAATCAGTTATTGCCACCTTTGTAATAGGCACACTATCCCAACGTTTTCCTTGCTTTTGCAACAAAAATTTATCCAGAGCCACCCCCTTGAGTTCTTGTTTGGTAGCTCCACTACGATAGTGGTATTGTCCTTTGTAATTTGCAGGATTAGGGTAGGCTTCTACCGCTATTTCTAAGTAATCCCCTTGGGAGGTTTCATGTAAATTCACATCCACCAAGATACCTAATATATCCCTTACTTTATTAGGGATATCCTCTAATAACTTTTTAGCTTGAGGCACTCCTACTATTTGTCCTTGGTCATCTTTGCCAACGAAAATGGTACCTCCATTTGCATTAGCAAAACCACAAATCCATTTGAGGTATTCATCACGCCAAGTACTTTTGTATTCTACATTCTGTGTTTCGGACATGATTGTTCTTTTGATTGTACAAAGGTAACATTTTTATCTAACATGACAATCAGATAAGTGAAAAATGGAAAGTGAGAAGTGGAGAAATTTTGACTTTCTACTTGATTGGTTAATTGCCAAATTATCCTTATCTTTGTCCCACAAACTTAAACTTCTATGAAAAGATTCGTATTTTCTTTTATAACCCTATACGCCTTGGCGGGATATGGACAGAAATTGGTAAGCCAATATGAAATTGAGGAAAAGAAATTCGGCAATGAGAGTATCTTTACCCTCTATGAGGACAAGTCGCCCCTCTCTGGTGCCTACAAGATTGCTCAAGGTAATGGGGAATACTATGAGGCTACCTTTGCCAATGGCAAACTCGATGGTATAGCCAAATACTATGATCGTGAGGGAAGAATCATGGGGGAAAAGAGCTACAAGAATGGAGCACTTACAGGCGTAAGTAAGGAGTACCACCCCAATGGCAAGGTAAAAAAGGAGGCAGAACTAACCAACGGTGCTTTTAGTGGCTTTTACAGAGAGTATGGCCGCTCTGGAGTGCTCTATCGGGAATATTTCTATAAGAATGATGAGTTAGATGGTAAGTTCCGTGAATTCTCCGACGGCAAGGTGGTCAAAGACCGTAACTATAAAGCAGGCAAACCCGATGGGACTTGGAAAGAATATAATGATGGTACTCTTATAGAGGAAGAACATTACAAAATGGGAGTAAAGGACGGAAAGCAGTGGTATTCAAAATTCTATGACCGACGTAGTGGCATCCTAGAATATACCACCGAATACTATAAGAACGGTGAGCCTATAGGCAAGTGGGAGACACGACTTGACGATGGTTCCCTACGAGAGAAACAAGAATTCAAAGCCGATGGCAGTTCCGTTCGTGAGCGCTATTATGAGAATGGTAAGCTCCGCGAATTAGCTACCCTCAAGGGTGGCAAACTCCATGGACCCTACAAACGTTATAACGATTTAGGACAGTTACAAGTGGATAGTGTCTATGAGAATGACTACCCTGCCCATGAGAAGACCTATTATGACAATGGCCAACTCAAGGAGGAGTTTTTTGCCAAGAACAACAAGCGGGAAGGGGCGTATGTCTTCTATGATGAGCGTGGTCGCTTTGTTCGCAAGGGTGCTTACAAAAAGGACTATGAGGACGGTCTTTGGCAATACTTTTCTCTAAAGGGAAATTTGGAAAAGGAAATTAACTACAAAGAGGGTAGCCGAGAGGGGGCATACAAAGAATACCACCTCTCGGGCACCCCTTATATAGAAGGGCAGTACCTGAATAACCAAAAGGAAGGCACTTGGAAGTACTACAACCCAAAAGGAGAAATCACCGAGGAAATCATCTATAAGAATGGTAACCAGATGAAGACTACCCGCTATGAGCTGAAGAAAGATTAGACAAAATAGCGCAAAGCCAAAATCGTTCCTATATGCATACCCTCATGGGTGTTGTTAAAGAGAATCGCTTCCTCTACATTGTGAAGGGGGTAACCAAAGGAGGTCTCATATACAGGGTATTCTTTCGCCTTGAACAAGCCATTTTGGTAGTCCTCGATGATCTGCTCGTGAGTGGAGGTAAGGAGCTGGCGAAGGGTAGCGATTTCCTCTTGGCTTGGGATATGCCCATCGGGGTAGGTACCCTTCCTGTAAGTGTTGATCAGCTCTTCTGAGACATGGGGTTGCACTCCGGCAAGCTTATAGCACAGCAGCTGCTGGGTGACCACGCAGTGGGCTATATTCCATAGGATATTGTTATGAAAGCCCTCTGGTATGAGCGCTAATTGTTCTGGGGTGGCTTCGTCTAAGAAGCGCAACAGACGGGCACGTATGGCCTTGTGTAATTCGAATGTTTTTGTCATGATGATAATATGTTAATATAATAATTTGCTATTGGTTTAGACCTAATCGCCTGGTCGCCTAACTCTGAGTTTCCACATGGCTTCTTCATCAAAGGTTTTAGGGTTGTAGTTTTCCTTAATCATCTCTTGAGACTTTTCATAGTAAGAATACACACTGTTTTTATCTTTGAAATAACTTTTGTAACCATATTTTCTCTGTTGTGAATCATATGTATAAATAGCTCCTACAAAAGTAAGCGTATCAAAATCAGCTATATTATCTATGATGATATTGTCAATAATGAGTTTATCTCTTGTAGCATAACACATTTTTAGGTCTTTGACTTCTGATGTAAGGGGTATTTCTTTAACAATCTCAATGGGGAGCGTATGGTGTGCTTCTAAATAGTTTTTACTAAACAGGCTGGTAAATTTATATATTACCAATTGATTGCCTACTACAGCTATTTCTGTAGTGCTTGAGTCATCTTCTAATGTTTTTTCATAGTGATAATACTTTTGTTTAGAGGTGAAGGCTTCCCAAACGCGTTTTTCTACCTGTAGAGGGTATAATATTCTATGCTGAGAAATATTATACAGACAAATATATTGTTGCTCTCCATCAGTATACAAATCATCGTCCTGATCCAAGTAATGAAAAGCATACTTTACCTTGTGTAATTTATTGAGATTTCGCACAGCACTCATATCAATAGGTTGATCATCATATCGCAATGAAATATAATATCCTTCGCTTGTTTTTACCATTTCAAGAGCTTTTACATAAGTAGCATTCTTAATGGGTAGTACAAATCTATAGTTACCATCCTTATCACAACTCCACAAATTACCATCTTTAAAATCCAACAAATACTGTTCAAAAAGTTCCCCCTCACTTCGGTATCTGATAAAAGTAGCCTCAGTAAATTTTCTGTTACAGCCTCTTGCTCTCAGATCTTTAGTGATTTCCATAAGATCAATCCCATCGTAATCCATTACATAAAAAGTATTATCGTCATATAACAGATTTTTGTCATAACTATTGGTTTTTTGAAATTGTACGGTTTTAGCATTAAGTCCCTCTATCTTTTTTAAAGTATATGTTCGGTTATCATACTCATACACAAAGTTTTTATCTTTTAACAAAGTAGTATGTTCCAATTCAGCGATAACAGTAGGGTGCTGGGGAAAATCAGGCATTGGAGTAAGCTCACCATCTTCCATAGCTACCCTCACCCACTTACCATTTACATAAAAGCAATTATTCCTGAAAGTTTGAGTAACACTATTAGTAGGAAACATTTTGACAGCTCTTACACACTGTTTCATATTTTTTGTATAATCTCTAAAATACTCCACAAAATAGTAATCATTGGCATTAGCAATGATTAATTCATTTTCATCCTCCTCATCTGTCATAACAATATGAGCCTCTTTACTATCAAAAGGCAATAAGTATTTTTCATAAGAAGTAATCGCAATTTTATTGCCATTGCTATAGTATTTTTTTACTAAATACACTTTTTTACCTTCTGTTTTCAAGCTGAAGTCTTCATAGAAAGTTACTATAGGACCTGCATAGCTTTTAGCAAGAGTCCCTAACAAGACTAATAAAAAAAGGATTCTTTTCATTCTTAGACAGATATTTTAATAATAGACAATACTCCTTGTGTTGTGCCGTACGCAATGGGAATTGGTAGTATCCTTTTTGTGAATCCAATTGCCGCGGTCATCATACTCATAAGTGGTGGCAGGTCGAGAGCGCAAGATACGATTTTTGTAAAAACCTGTAAATGTACAGACTCGTGCTGTGTAAGAAATATCATTACTCTCCTCAGTATGTTCTATTTCTTTCTCTATACGTTCCTCTTCGCCTCTTTTGTAGTGATAGGTTTTTGTTATTTTATCCTGCTTGTAAAGAAGAATCGTGAGCGTTACTTTTTCTCCTTGATAGGAGTAAAGATGCTCTTGTGAGAGCTCATTACTCCAAATATACCAAGTGTTCTTTACTACATTTCCTTGATTGTCAAACTCCGTGATGCACGTCCATTGAACATAGTCTTTATAAACTTCACACCCTCCTGAATAGGAAGCGGTAGTGGCTTTTACTTGTTTTACTTTTCCTTTGAGGTCATACTTTTCCCAATCAGTTTGTTGAGCTTGCAAGCT
>NZ_CALHGG010000028.1 GCF_938029845.1 uncultured Capnocytophaga sp. | reverse complement strand
GGATAGGCTTGGGGAAAGACAACGAGAAAGCACATAACATCGCCTCATGGCGTGGCAAAAATTTGTTGGGCTTTGCACTTATGGAAGTAAGGGACGAGATTAGAAAGGTATATCAGAATGTACATTTGTTAAAATAAAAGAAATGAATACAACAGAAAAATACGCTGAAGAAATTCTACAAGGGATATTAGAAAAAATAGGGTGTGGAACGGAAACTCCTTATCAGTATCGTTATCTTGTGGAAGGCTTTGCTAACTATATTTTAATAGAGCAAGATGAGAATCCTGATAATAATATCCTTATTCATACTTCACTCAAAGAGTATAGTACCCCTAAAAGAATAGTCATTTCCAATTTCTCTACACTTTCTAAAGAAGAAAAGAAAACTATTGCTAATACTTTGCAGGAGAAAATTACTAAGATGTTCTTTACAGAAGCTTTTTTTGGAAAGTTCCAGTATAAAACATTAGTAAATATTGAATTTGAAGATTACACACTACAGTTCAAACTGGTACACGAAGCACGCAAAGCAGAGCTTAAGAAACGTTTTGACACTTTTATGGAAGAGGTAATCAACCACCCCAGTAGAGAAATGGAGGACGGAGAGATAGTTAGCTTTTTAGATAAGTTATTTGATACAGAGCTCAATGGTTATACAGAGAGCCAAATCATTGCTATTGCTGAAAAAACATTAAAACTTTATGCTGGTAAAAAAGATTGGCTAAAAGAAAATGCAAGATGGCTTACTTTTAAGGCTGAATACTGGGCATGTGAAGTTTTTTACCCATTGTATTACGATAAAAAAAGACCTCGATGGAATATTGAATATACGCTCAAAGAAGGCATCACTCCTGAAAAGGTTGATACAGACAAACTAAACCTCTATATACAACAAGCCCTTTGGAAAATCAAATACAAATGGTACAGTTGGGATGTAAAATCTGCTCGAGAATATTTAGAACGAGCAGCCAATGAACTGGGGTCGGAGAAAGCCAAGCAATACCTTAAAAAAGGTACGGGCGAGCTACCCGATAACCTGATTCATTACAAAGATAGCGAATTGGAAGCTGATGCCAATGATGTATTTGCTACCATTAGCCTTAAAATCAAGCAAGAGACCGCTGAGGCTTACCGTAAGGCATTGGATTTTATCATTGCGCTGCTTAAAGCAGGATTCCCTCATAGTTATCAAATCAAGCTCAGTTCTAAAGCTCCTAAACAGTTTTTGGATATAAAAGGTCTTGCTAAATCAAGCACGCATCGCTTTTTTGCACAAGCATTGCAATATGAGACCTTGCATTCTAAATTAGAGGAATATGCGAAGGTAGCGATGAAAGAGTTTGAATGGTATACCGATGTGGAAGAAGGGGAGAAGAGCTGTATGACAGGAAGCTATGCTGTATTTGGCTTGGGACTCACTGACAAGAAGTATTTTCCTTTGATTATACAATACTTTAAGCTAGTAGATGATGAGCACCAGATGGTACACAAAAACTTTGTCAGTGCGCTGATAGAACAGTATGGATTTAGTGCAGAAACCTTGCCTATGATATATGAGGGAGTGATTTCTTCACAAGATGATGTGATATTCAAGTCACTTACAGAAGCGATGAAAAATCCTGAAAACAAAGCACTCCTGAATAACTTTTTGAAAGATAAAGAGGATTACTACCAAGAGGCGATGTATTATGCCGTGTATGGCAAAAACTGGGAGAAGAAGAAATGAGACCTAAAAATAAATATTTTGTAATACTCTGAGAAAAATATTACTTTTGTCTCTTAAAAATACATGATAATGAAACCCACATTTGAACTTAAGACCCCTCCTTGGATTAAGTTTCCAGAGCTTTCAGAGTTTACCATAGGCTGGCGTATGGGCTATGGTGAAGCCTATGGTTATGATTTTTGGAAATGGTATAGAGCACTTACCCCAAGACAACAACAAGAGTACCAAATACTATATCCTCGTCCTTGTTTTTGGCATTTAAATACTTGGAAACCGAGAGTTTCATTGGAAGAATTAAGTTCTGGGAAGAATGATTACTATTATGGAAATAATCGTATTCCCTTTTGGCAGGCTAAAGGAACTTACAGATACTCTCTGACATCTTTTTTTAACTCAACCAAAGAACTCAATTTTATCTTCTTTTGGAAACCTAATGCTCAGGTAGTAGACGAATCTTGTTTTTCACAATGGCAACCTTCTCCTTTTCAAGTGAATGCTTATAATTATTCTTGTGCCGAGCAGTATATGATGGCAGAGAAAGCACGTTTGTTTGGTGATAAAGAGGTGGAAAAAGAAATCATGAACACGTCCGACCCTAAGCCGATGAAGGCCTTGGGAAGGAAAGTGCGTAATTTTGACCCTCAGGTGTGGGACAAAGTCAAATATAGTATTGTACTGAATGGAAATTACTACAAATTCACTCAGAATAAGGAAATGATGG
>NZ_CALHGG010000027.1 GCF_938029845.1 uncultured Capnocytophaga sp. | reverse complement strand
AAAGTGAACCTGCAATAAGCTCCACATTCACATTGGGCAAACTTACAAAGCCCGCTGCAATAGGAGCCAAGCTCACCACTGCTCCTACTGAAGTGCCCGAAGCAAAAGAAAGGAATGAGGCGATGACAAAGACACCCGCATATAAGTATTGTAAAGAAAGATAGTTTTTGGTGATTTCGACAAAAGTATCTGTGGCACCTATATTCTTGGTAACCACGCTGAAAGCGCCTGAAAATAGAGCGATGAGACACATCATCAGTATGCTTGGATTACCGCATCCCTTAATAAAACCACTTACATTTTCATTGATACCATTGCGATGGAAGATCAAGAAAGCTGTGACAATTCCTATCAACACGGCAATAGGAGCAGGAAACTCATAAAAACTCCCATATTGCACACCGCTCCATAAGAAAATAGCTACAAAAACAATCAGAGGTAAAAGCGCTATACCGTTTGCTTTTTTTGGTTCTAAAGACATTATGAAAATATTTTATAGAATAGAGTGCAAAGGTAGAAAAAATAATTAGAACACAGCGCAATTTTAATAATTATTTTTTCAAAGGGAGCAACAAATCGCTTTCTTTTTCTATGGGAGTATCAGTGTATTCAAGCCTCCAACCCATAGAATTAGTAAGAATAAATATTTTAGAAAGTTCTGTAAGGAGTCGGTTCTGGGCGTTGTTACGGAAAGAGGAGTGGTCTATTTTTTTAGCAATAAGGTCTGAAGCGCGTTTTTGAATTTTGTTGTGGTCTTCCGCAGTGAAAGGATTGAAAGAACTTTCCTCTATATTATAGTATTGTACCTTAGGGTATATCTTGAGCTCTTCCTCTGGAATTTTCAGTAAGCGTACTACTTTATTCGCTTGATCAATCTCATAACGAAGGTCACGCAAGTCATAGGAGATAGTCGCTTCTGCATTGACCACCACGAGTACTTTTTTATCAAAAGACACCCAGTTATTGAAGTATTTTTTGGCATCCTTGTAGGTCATGATTTCCGAAAAATAGCCTTCGGTAACCACCAATTTGCCTACATTCTTGATTTCTTGAGCTATGAGGGCGCTATTTTCGGTAAGTACACTCTCGTCCTTTTCTTTTTTAAAGAAATATTGTAGCACAAATACAGCAATAATGCCTATCACCAAGCCTAATAGTAGTTTTTTCATGAGTTATAATCGGTTAGAGAGCTATGGGGTGAGGAGTATTAAAAGCTAAGTTCTCATTATTGGGTATTTTCTCCGTCTTTTCTCGTATGAGAAGTTCTGAGGCTCGCTTGCTAGTATCTTTGATACAAGCAAGCATAGCCTCCGCCCAAGCATCAGGATCTTGTTCGCGGAGCTTGTCAGTCTCTTGTTGTATATGATTCCTTTCCTCATCCGTTTTGGCATCTCGGAATTGATCTCTAAGGGCTTTTATCTTTTCAAACATAATTTTTCATATTAGGGAAAGACTTATCTACTAAGAGCTTTCATAGCGTTGATAATTACTTTTATTTCTTTATCTACTATCTTTTTATAATGAGGTCTTGTTTTGGTAAGTTCGTTGTAATTGTTCAGATAATATAGCAGTTCCTCTCCTAATCTTCTAAGTTCATCACTCTGAGTATCTTCTATCTTTTTGTCTTTATCCATAAGACTCCTCTATTTAGTGAAACAAAAATAATAATAAATTTGTAAATATACAAGTTCTCTTGTTTCTTTTTGGAGTAAAAAATATAAGAAGAAAGATTAGGATATTTCTTTTTTGATTGAAGTGACCACAAAAAATGTGCCAATATATGAGTTGGCAGGATTTGTCATTGGTCACTCATTTTTTGTCATTTATAGGTGATTAATGGTTAGAAAGGGGTATTTTCTTTGGAGAGCTTTTATTTTTTCTTCTAGGTTAGTGAGAAACTTTTGGTGTTTTTCCCCCTCAGGGTTAAAAGGGCGGTGTGACAAAGCTCGCTGAATACCGGCTACTTCCTGCATGAGAGACTGAGCGGAGGGAGTAAAGAATGTCTCTGTGAAGCGTTCCCATACATACTGTATCGCCTGTTCTGTGGGGTGTAGCATATCCTCCTTGTAGAAACGATAATCCCGAAGTTCATCCATAAGAATCTCATAGGAAGGGAAGTAGAAGAGGTTGTTTCGCTTCTCTTGGACGGCTGTTCCTAAAAGCTCGTGTATAGCACAGATAAGTAAGGACTTACTCAGCAGATTCTCTTGGGCTCCATCCTTGAGATGTCTCACTGGGGATACAGTGAAAATCATTTTGATATGAGGCTGTTGTCTTTGTACTAATGCTACAATATGTTCCAAAGAAGCCTTTATTTGAGACAAAGAGAGTAACTGTTTTTTGAAAAGTGTTTGGGGCTGTTTGTGACAATTGGCTACTATATTCCCTGTAGATAAGTGTTCATATACCCAAGCCGTTCCCAAGGTAATTACTAAAAAGGATGTTTTGGTAAGTGCCTCCTGTAGGGTCAAAATATTATGGTTCAGTGTATTCAATAGCGTAGTGAGAGAGGTGTTTGCCCATTGTGAATGCAAGTCAAAAGAAAGCCATAGGTCATCTTGTAGGAAAAAATCAGCTTCGGTAAAGGGTTGCCTTAGGCATACTCGTTCAAGGCTACGCTCAATAGCTATGGGGTGAAAGAGGGTGCCAAAAGGATGTGCAAAAGACGGCAGTTTGTAATAGTCAAACTTTTCTTGTAGATGTGCCGCAAAACACGATCCCATACTCACCACAGGGGTTGTATAGGAGAGTTGATCATCTTCTGCTACCGAAGGAATAGATATTTTAGTGATAAGGTCCATAATGCTGATGAGCCGACTTGCCAATTAGCTAATTTTATTTTAGCTCTCGATACTTAGAGAGGTGATGCAAAGTTACATTTTTTAGTCTTATAAGCAAAACTTTATCTTCTATTTTTTAAGTCAAAGAGGCTGTCCATCTCGGACAGCCTCTTGTGTTAAGTTAAGATTCCTTGAGTTCTAACGGCGAGTAGCAAATATGAGTCGTTTTCCTCTGGTATCTCCTGAAGCACCCATGTTCTTAAGAGCTTCAATATAATTTAGGTTAAGTCCCTTATAGGTGTTAGGATAGTTAAGTCTTTCAGGAATACCAGAAACATCGGTTGCTGAAGGGTCTTTTAAGAAGGTATAGAAAGAAGGATTGGAAGCAGGTAGATTGGCTCTTACTCGTTCTCCTACATTTATTAGCGTCTTAGGATAACCTGTACGACGATATTCAGCCCATGCCTCATCGGGGTTCATATATAGGGAGATATACTTTTGGGTAAGTACTCGCTCCTTCTTATTTTCCTCAGAAAGGCTACTAATATCAGCAATAGTGTAACCTGCTTTTCTAGAGGAGCTTACTCCCCATCTGTCGAAAGAGGCTTCTACCGCTTTCTTATACATATCATTATCCCAATCCCTGATTTCAGAGAGAATAAAGTATACTTCTGAGTAATCCATTAGTACAATAGGAGCTGTAGCTTTTAGTACCTCTTGGGAGAAAAGAGAAACCGCTTCTCCAGCTTTATATTGGTTGGCAGCTTCGCTACCTTCTTGCATACCATAAGGCATCCCTACATAGGCAAGGGTATCAATCGCTCTTGATTCATCAATAGTATAGCCACTATTTATAGTCCATTTGTCGGTTCCTTTGGTAGCAAAGTATTTTTCCATACGAGGATCTACTCCAAAATTGAGACCTCTGTCTCTTGCTTTCTTGTTATTCCCTGCAAGGAGCTTTATAAAGTTAGCCGATGGCAGGTAATCTACACGGTTTCCTACGAAATAATCGTAATACATAGGGGCAGGATAGGTGTAATTGTTCTCAGAAATTAATTCTGCACTCTTGAAAGAAGTATCTAAGAGTTCATCGTCATGTCCTTGTTTATAGTAAGTGATAATAGCTTTTACTTTTTCAGCCAAAGGAGCGCCCAAGACAGCGTCTGTAGCTCCTTTGAGGTGATTGGCAATACGCAAACGTAAGGAGTTAGCAAACTTTTTTAAGTTGGTAGGGGTGCCAAAAATCACATCTCCTGAAGAGAATACATAGGAATCATTTTCTATCTGTGCAGTAGCCGCTTCTAGTTCCTTGAGAATGTCTAAATAGACATCCTTTTGTGGGGCAAATACAGGGGTTACGTACTTATCTGTTTGTAAGGCTTGGAACTTAGGATTGTCCTGATCTCCATAGGAATAATAAGGTATATCCCCAAAAGCTTGTACTCCAAGGCTAAAGACATAAGCGAGCATAATACGGGCTGCTGCTATTTGGTTGTTGTTCTTTCCATAGATGGAAACCAAATTTTTTGTTTCAGGGTTGGTATTGAGGTTGATAATCTCTTTGTACCCTATACCACGTCCATACATTTGGTAGTAAATGGTACTTCCTCCATCAGGGTCAAGTAGGTAACGGCTTTCCTTGGTATAGATAGGCTGGGAGGTATATTGCATCCAAGTAAGGGATTGTTTTCCAATATTGTCATATCCTCTGAGATTATACATAAGTGCTTGATTATTACCATTGAACAAGGCATAGGTAAGATAATCTTCTGGCACATTCGGATTCTTGTTAATCTCCCCAAAATCCTTGGTACAACTTCCTAGTAGCAGAGTCGTACCTAATATGGCAGTTATTATATTTTTTTTCATTGTTAGGCTAATTTAATTTGTTTATAATTTCAATCCTACACTAAGGGCAAAACTTCTAGTAGTAGGCAAGGAAGAGTTCCCCATACCTTGGTTATAGATGGCACTTTCAGGATCCATTCCATCCCATGCCAAGGCGCCTGTCCAGAGGTTGTAACCTGAAAGGGTAAAGTTCAAGCCTTTGATATGTTTGGTTTCAGGTAGTGGTACTTCATAAGAGAGAGATACACTACGAAGTTTTAGGAAAGTAGCATCGAATATAGCTTGCGCGTCTATTCCTTTGTAGAAAGTACTACCATATTCCTTAGGACTAATCGCTTTGGTATTCTTTACTCCTGTAGATGTGATAGTGCCGTCACTTTCTACACGAGCAACAACTCCGTCAAGCACTACCCCTTTTTGTCCATTAGGTCCATTGGCATCACGCTCTCTCATACCATTGGCCACAGTTTCTCGTATAGTACCTGCGTACATACCCAAGGCATAAGCTCCTGCATAGTAGCTTCCTCCGTGTTGGTAGTCAAAGGTAAAGGAAAGGCTTAAGTTTCCATAAGTAAAAGTGTTGGTAAGACCTGTGGTGAATTCGGGATTGATGTTGCCCAAAACTTCTTTGTCTTTTGAACGAAGATAGAATCCATTCTCATCAACCAAGCGGTTTCCTGCATCATCATATACATAATTACCACCATACATTTCACCGAAAGGACGACCTTCTATGGCGTATAACTCTACGTTTCCATAGTATTCCCAAGTAACTTTGTAACGGCTCAAACCTGGGGCTAACTTGATGAGTTTGTTTCTGTTTCTTGAGATATTCCAATCCAAATACCAAGCAAATTTGTCAGTTTGTATAGGAGTTGCAGAAAGGGTAACTTCAAATCCCTTATTGGACATTTCCCCGCTGTTTACCTTCTTGTAAGTATATCCGTTGGAGGCATCCACAGGCATGGAGAGGATAAGGTCTTTGGAGAGAATGTCATAGTAAGAGAAGCCTAAAGAGAGACGGCTGTTAAAGAACTGAAGGTCAATACCTGCTTCTTTGGTTTCCTTAATTTCAGGACGGAGATCTGGACTATTCTTTTCGGTAGGAACTAAATAATACTGAGATCCTCTAAAAGACTGATAAACATCTGGATAGGTCTTAAGGACATAGGCAGACGCATCGTTTCCTACTTGTGCCCAGCCAGCTCTGAGCTTACCATAGTTAAACCAAGAAGGTAAGTTCTTGAAAGAATTGGTGAATACATAAGAGAAAGTTACAGAAGGGTAGAAGATAGGTACTGATACGGTAGAGAACCAGTCATTACGGCCTGTAACTTCTACGAAAGCAGTGCCTTTGTAGCCGAAAGAAGCCATACCATATACACTATTGGTACGTGTCCATGAGGAATAAGTATATCCTCTTGGTCTTTCCTTACTGTTGTCAACAGAATAAAAGTCAGGAACAATAAGCCCTCCCTGAGTAGCAGCTCCAGCATAGGCATATTTGTTTTGGGCGCGTGAAAGACCTATAAATCCTGTCAAAGAAAAGTTTTCTCCAAGATTTGGATTATAGTGCAGACGTGTTTCATAGTTGAAAGCGGCATTCTCATACATATATCTTTGGTATTGAGAAGTATTGTGAGAGCCTACAGCTGTTCTTGATTCAGTCATAAGAGAGTAGATATCACCATACATCTTTCCTACCAAGAAAAGGTTGTCGGTGAAGTTGTAAGTAAGCCCAATATTACCGAAAAAGCGATGACGCTTATCGTTTTGGGTGATTTCGTTGAGCATCCAATAGAGGTTATCAGCGAAGTTAGGCTTAGGATCTTCCCAACTAATTCTATTCCAAGTGCGTTGGGAGCCATCAGGAGCCTTATAGAAGCGTTCTAAGTTTCTCATATCCAATTGGCGCTGGGTATATCCGTAGAGTACGATTGAGAATCCACCATTATCATTGGCATCGGCATAGGTATAGTTAGGATTATGACGAGTAGTGATAGAATAGTTCAAACCTCCTTCTGCTTTGAGTTTGCTTGATAGATCAGAAGTAAAGCTAAAGGCTAAGTTACTACGATCAAGCTGGGTAGTAGGTACGATTCCTGAGGTAGAGGTGTTCCCCAAGGAGAAACGTAAGTTGGTTCCCGATACAGAGCGTGTAACAGAGAAAGAGTTATTAGTAGTAACCCCTGTACGGAAGAACTGATCTATGTCATGCTTAGGAGCTTGCCAAGGTACAGGTTTTAAGTAGTACTCATTGAGATATTTTTTATCAAAAGCATACCAAGGTAGGTAAGGAGTACCATCATACTTAGGCCCCCAGCTTTCATCAATATCGTATTGGGGGAGGTTATAGGTAGTACCATTGATATTCTGTCTGACAAAGTCCAAACTGGAACCTCCACCATATTCGTTCTGCAATTTTGGAGCAATATAGGCATTGTCAAAACTCACCGAAGAGTTGATATCAATATTGGTTTTTCCTCCTTTACCCGATTTGGTAGTATAGAGAATCACCCCATTTCCTCCACGGCTTCCATAGAGGGCGGTAGCAGCCCCTCCTGTAAGTACTGTTACGGATTCTATATCGTCCTTGTTGATTTCGGAAGAAACATCACCATATTTGCTACCTATATCTACCATAGGAACCCCATCGATTACGATGAGTGGTTGGCTACTTCCTGTAACACTACCCTTACCACGGAGTTCCATTTTGGATCCTTGCATTCCTCCTGCGGAGGCAGCAGTAAGTCCGGCAGTTTTTCCTTTGAGGTCTTCTCCTCCTTCCAGAGTAGTATCGGTATAGCCAGTAGCATTGGCATCACGCTCTACCCCAAGGGCTCCTACTTTCTTAGCATCTTCGGAATTCAGAGCTAGGATTACGTCAATAGTCGTTTCGAGGCCTACTTTCCTCTCTGCGTTCTGATACCCATGAGCGGTGAATTGTAGGGTTTCTTCCCCTTGTGCCTCAATGGCATACATCCCCTCGGAGTTCGTTGTTGCATTACGGCTGGTGCCTACTACAAGTACAGTAGCACCTACCACAGGTTTTCCAGCACTATCCTTTACGCTCCCTGTAACTGTCTGTTGTGCAAAGGTAAGCGCAGAGGTAAGGAGGAATACCCATAAGATTAGATTCTTAAGTCCCATATCTCTAATAAAAGTTAGATTAATTATCCAAAGATACAACTTTTTCTTCAAACAGCAATATGTCCTATTTAAAAAATAAAAAAATCATATATGAAGCCGTTTTTATAAACTAATATTCCTAAAATTCGATTAAAAAAGATTTTTATATCTTTTATAGTTGTTTTAAACAAAAAAGAGAGCAGTCATTATGACTGCTCTCCAAAAAGGATTAAAAAGTATTTCTACCTATTAGGGCCTGTTCTCTGCAAAAATGAGTCGGTGCATCATAGAGTCTCCATTGGTTTTTGCTCTAGCTTTGTCATAATTAGCCTGATTAAGTCCTTTGTACTCCAAAGGATAGTTCACTCTTTCAGGGACTCCTGTATTGCCTTCATACATAGATTCAAATTTGTAACTATTGTTACTGATATCTGTAGCAGATCCATCTTCATCAAGGAGGTAATTTGTTTTTACTCTTTCTCCTACTTTGATTAAGAATTTAGGATAACCTGTACGGCGATACTCTGTCCATCCTTCGTTAGGATTCATATACAGAGCTACATACTTTTGAGTCATTACAGTTTCAGCAGTAGCGGCAGGGAGACTATTGATAAAGGCTGTAGCTTTTGCTGTGTCTACATTCCATTTGTCCATAGACGCCTTTACTCCAGCTTTGTACCAGTTATTGTCCCAACCTCTAATCTCAGAAAGGATGAAGCATACTTCAGAATAATCCATAATGACTTCTTTATAATCAGCCTTGAGTATGGTTGAACTGAAAATAGAAATTTTAGTTCCTCCACCGAATTGGCTTTCAGTGGTACCTTCAGCCATACCATAAGGCATTCCCTTATATTGGGTTGTATCTATAGTGGTTGGTTCATCATACACTCCTTTAAGAGCATCTTGTTTTCCAGTTCCCACAGGGGCAAAATATTTCTGTACACGAGGGTCTACTCCAAAAGATAAACCTCTATCTTGGGCATGCTTATTGGTTCCTATAAGGAATTTTACAAACGTATTAGAAGGCACATAGTCCATACGTTGGTCTATAAAATAATCATTATAGATAGGTGCACAATAATCATAGTTATCTTCGAAAAGGAGGGTCACATTCTCTCCTTCTTTGAGAAGTTCATTTTCATTACTACTTGCGTAATGATTAATTATCGCCTCTGCAGCTGCCTTAAGTTCTGCATCACTAACGTTTTTAACATGGTTAGCAATACGTAAGCGCAAAGAGTTAGTAAAACGTTTTAGCTTACCTATAGAACCGAAGATGAAATCACCTTGAGAGAAGACTTCGTCATCTTCGTTTAGGGTGCTAAGATCATTACTTACTTCACCTAATTCTTTAAGGATATCTAAGTAGATATCTTTTTCATCAGCATATTCAGGAGTAATATATTTATCCAATTGTAGGGCTTGGAATTTTTGATTTCCTCTACCTCCATAGGAATAGTAAGGAACATCTCCAAAGGTCTCTGTCAATATACTAAAGTAGTAGGCCATCATAGTACGAGCAGCACATATTTGACCTAGATTACTTCCAAAGATAGCTGCTTCCCCTTTAGTTTCAGGGTCAGTATTGAGTTTTATAATCTTATTGAGAACCTCAGCACGCTTGTAGATTTGTTTCCAAAGATCATTTCCAGCTCCTTCTTTATACTGGTAACGACTTTCTTTGGTATAGGTAGTCTCTGAAGTATATTGCATCCAAGTACGCATCAAAGAAGCAGAGTTCGAATTTTTGCGCAAGTTATACATAAATCCAAAAGAGGCGTTACCAAAGAGTGCTGCCGTTAGGTAGTCCTCTGGCTGATTAGGGTTCTTATTAATCTCTTCAAAATCTTTTTCGCAACTACTAAAAAGCAGTCCGACAGACAATAAGGATATTATGATTCGTTTCATATTCTCTGTAATCTGTTTATTAATTGTTAATTTTATAATTTTAAGCCTACTGCGAGACTAAAGCTTCTAGTAGTTGGCAAGGAAGAGTTACCCATACCATAGTTGTAAGCAGCTGTTTCTGGATCCATACCATCCCAAGCCAAAGCTCCAGTCCATAGGTTATATCCTGAAAGGGTAAAGTTCAAGCCTTTGATATGCTTGGTTTCAGGTAGTGGCACATCATAAGAAAGGGATACACTACGTAATTTTAGATAGGTAGCATCAAATACACTTTGTTCATCCAAATCAAACATAAATGTAGTACCATATTCTTTTGGACTGATAGCTATGTCATTAGGTTTTCCTGCTTTAGGGCCTGATTTGAATACCCCTGGTAGGACGATCCCTTTTTGACCTTCAGGACCATTGGGATCTTTCTCACGCATACCATTAGCAATTGTTTCACGAGCGGTACCTGCGATCATACCCAACATATAAGCACCTGCAAAATAGCTACCTCCATGTTGGTAGTCAAAAGTGAAGGAAAGGCTAAAGTTGCCATAAGTAAGGGTGTTGGTAAGTCCAGTAGTAAAGTCTGGGTTGATGTTTCCTAATGATTTTTGGTTAGAGCGAACATAGTGTCCTCTTTCATCTACCAAACGATTTCCTTGGTCATCATATTCGTATCCGGCTCCATAGATTTCTCCAAAAGGACGTCCTTCTATTGCATAAAGGTTTACAGTACCATAATAGTCTCCTGTTACTCTATAACGTCCTAGACCTGGGTATAACTTGGTTAGCTTATTGATATTTTTTGAAAAGTTCCAATCAATATACCAACCAAACTTATCTGTTTGTACAGGAGTGGCAGAAAGGGTGATTTCAAAACCTTTGTTAGACATTTCTCCACTATTAATGTTTTTGTAAGTATATCCATTTGCTGCATCTACAGGAAGAGAAAGGATAAGGTCTTTGGAGAGAATGTCATATACAGAGAATCCTAAAGAGAGACGGCTGTTAAAGAACTGAAGGTCGATACCAGCTTCTTTAGTTTCCTTGATTTCAGGAAGTAAGTCAGGATTGTTTTGTGTGTCAGGCACTCCATAGTTTGGTGTTCCATGGAAGAGATTATTTATCACAGGGTAAGTCTTAAGTACATAAGCAGAAGCATCATTACCTACTTGAGCTAAACCTGCACGGATTTTACCATAAGAGAACCATGAAGGAAGATTCTTGAAGGAATTAGAAAACACATAAGAAGCCGTTACAGAAGGGTAGAAAATAGGTTTAGATACAGTAGAGAACCAGTCTTGACGTCCTGTAACCTCTACGAATAAAGTGCTCTTATAACCTAAAGAAGCCATTCCGAAAACACTATTAGTACGAGTCCATGAAGCATAAGTAGTAGCTGTTGGTTTCTGTAAACTGTTTTCGATAGAATAGTAATTAGGTACGATCAAGCCTCCTTGGGTAGCAGCACCTGTTTTATCATATCTGTTTTCTGAACGAGCAGCTCCAATGAATCCTGTCAAGGAAAAATTCTCTCCTAAGTTAGGTGTATAGTGCAAACGAGTTTCGTAGTTAAATCCTGAATTGATATAAGTATATTTGTTATAGTCAGGTGTGTTCTGATAAGTACCTTTAGCTGTTCTTCCTTCTGTTTTAAGAGCATAGATATCCCCATAAATCTTACCTACCCAAAAGAAATTATCTGTGAAGTTGTAGGTGAAACCAATGTTACCAAATATACGATGGTTTTTATCATCAGAGGTAACCTCATTAAGAAGCCAATAGACGTTATTGCTAAAACGAGCAGATGGATCATTCCAAGCATTTCTGTTCCAAGTACGTTGAGGATTATTAATATCTTCTGATTTGTAGAATCTTTCAAGATTTCTATAATCTAACTGACGTTGTGTATATCCATATAAGAGGATAGGAAGTCCACCATTGGAATAAGCGTCTGCATAAGTATAACCAGGGTTATGGCGGGTAGTGATAGAATAGTTAAAACCTCCTTCTGCTTTGAGCTTGCTTGATAGGTCGGAAGTAAAGCTAAAAGCCACATTTGATTTCTCCATTTTGGTAGTAGGTACAATTCCTGTTGTTTCACTATTTCCTACAGAGAAGCGTAGGTTGGTACCTGAAAGAGAACGTGTGATAGAAATAGAGTTGTTAGTAGTAACCCCTGTACGGAAGAATTTGTCTACGTCATTCTTAGGAGCTTGCCAAGGAACAGGTTTTAGATAGTGGTCAGCAAGAAATCTTTTATCAAAAGCATACCAAGGTAGGTAAGGAGTACCATCATATTTAGGACCCCAGCTTTCATCAGGGCCATAATCTGCTATATTGTATTCACGTCCTTCTATTGTTTGCTTAGTGAAACTTTGAGAAGATCCACCACCATACTCATTTTGTAATTTAGGTGCTATATAAGCATTTTCAAATGTTACAGAAGAGTTGACATCAATATTGGTCTTTCCTCCCTTACCTGATTTGGTAGTATAGAGGATAACCCCATTACCACCACGGCTACCATAGAGAGCAGTAGCGGCTCCACCAGTAAGAACGGTTACGGACTCGATATCATCTTTGTTAATTTCAGAAGCAGAGTTTCCATAGCCATCTCCCATTTCAGCCATAGGAACCCCATCGATCACGATGAGCGGTTGGCTACTTCCTGTTACAGAACCTGTACCACGAAGGGTCATCTTAGTTTGTCCCATACCACTTCCTGCGGCAGCAAGTCCTGCAGTTTTTCCTTTGAGGTTGTCGCCCCCCTCTAAGGTAGTTTCGGAGTACCCCGTAGCGTTAGCATCACGCTCAATACCGAGAGCTCCTACTGTTTTAGCATCTTCGGAAGTAAGAGGAAGTACTACATCAATAGTAGTTTCCAATCCTACTTTCCTTTGTACATTTTGATACCCCTGAGCGGAGAATTGTAGGTTTTCCTCAGCCACAGCTTCAATGGAATAACCTCCGTCGGAGTTAGTGGTGGCAGCACGGCTAGTGCCTACTACAATTACGGCAGCACCCGCCACGGGTTTCCCTTTACTGTCCTTTACACTACCTGTTACGGTTTGTTGTGCAAAAGCCATTGTCGTAAAGACAAGGGAACACAATAAGAATAATTTTTTTAAGTTCATATCTCTATTATGAATTTTAATTAGTGGCCCAAAGGTACGTCTTTTTTTCTGGACTAGCAAGAAAAAACAGCGTGTTTTTTCGCTTTTTTTGTGTTAAATTTACTTTTTTGGTTCTACGGGGCGTAAAATCAACTTCTTTTATTTTTTAATGGAAATAAGGAGGTTTTTCTCTTGTTTTTTAAAATAAGATAGATGATAAAAATAATCATAGGTATAGGCAACATGATCCTCTTGTTGAAAACTCGGTTAATAACTTATCAAGTACTGTGGAAAACTCCCCCTCATTTCTCCTTAACTTTGTCCTACCACAAAAAAAGATATGTAAATGATTTATTATTCTGACCTACAAATAGTTCTACAAGAAGTGCCTGGACAGATTAGCTTATGTGTGAGTGTAACTGGGTGTCCGTTGCGCTGTAAGGGGTGTCATTCTCCCTTTTTGTGGAAAAAAGGTACGGGTACTCCTCTGACCGACGAGCTATTCGTCACTAGCCTTGAGCGCTATAAGAATATGATTTCTTGTGTGCTCTTTATGGGAGGCGAATGGGAAGAAGAGGATCTTATTCACAAACTACAAATAGCCCGTGCCTATGGACTATATACCTGCCTCTATACAGGACTTACAGAAGAGGAGGTATCCAAGGCTATCAAAGAGGAACTAACTTGGCTTAAGGCAGGTCCTTGGATAGAGGTCTTAGGCGGTCTCTCTGCTCCTACTACTAACCAGCGCTTTATAGAGGTAAGCACTGGGAGAATACTCAATGAAATGTTTCATCATCAGTAATCAGTAGTCAGTCTGACAACTAACCACTGACCACTAACTACTAACAATTTATAAATCAAATCCTATGATTCGACTTACACAAAATCAAATCCAGCAGAAAATTGAGTTTATAAATCAATATCTGCATGCGGAAAATGCCGCTACTGCCTCTCAAGTAGATGCCAATGCGAATGTTACAAGCAAGAACATTGCTACAATGGAGGCCGAAATTAACAAGGATATCAATATCCAAATCAACCGTGAGCTGGTACGTCGTAAGATAGCGGAACTTTTCGGGGAAGAACTCGCTGGGGAATACATTCGCCAGATAGAGGCACATGAGATCTATGTGCATGATGAGACTTCTCTGAAGCCCTATTGCGTATCTATCAGTATGTATCCTTTCCTTTTGGATGGGCTGATGAAGCTCGGCGGGGAGAGCCGTGCCCCTAAGCACTTAGAGAGTTTCTGTGGAGAGTTTGTTAATTTGGTCTTTGCTATCAGTTCCCAGTTTGCAGGTGCTTTGGCTACAGTGGAGTTTCTCCTCTATTTTGACCACTTTGCCACCAAAGACTATGGGGAAGATTATTTGGAAACGCATACCAAAGTAATAGAGAACCATCTCCAGCATGTAGTGTATGCGATTAATCAACCAGCAGCAGCAAGGGGCTACCAGTCTGTTTTTTGGAATATCTCCCTTTATGATGAGCCTTATTTCAATAGTATGTTTGGAGAATTTGTCTTTCCAGATATGAGCCGCCCTAGCTATGATCGTTTGTTCAAGTTGCAACACTTTTTCCTTAAGTGGTTCAATGCCGAACGCCTTAAAGCCATCCTCACTTTCCCTGTGGTAACTGCCGCTATGCTTACAGCTAAGGGTAAGCCTGTGGATCAAGATTTTGCCAATATGTGTGCCGAGGAACTCAGCGAGGGGAACTCTTTCTTTGTTTATCAGTCCGAGAGTGCCGATAGTTTGGCTTCCTGCTGTCGCTTGCGCAACGAGATTTCCGACCATACTTTCAGTTATTCCTTGGGAGCAGGGGGAGTGGCCACAGGATCTATCAATGTGATTACGCTAAATATGAACCGCCTTATTCAGCAAAAACGCAATCTTGCTGAAGAGGTACGCAAGATACATAAGTATCAAGTGGCTTTTCGCAAACTTATAGAGGAGTACAAAAATGCAGGACTGCTACCGGTCTATGATGCGGGCTTTATCTCCCTTGACAAGCAGTTCTTGACAATTGGTATTAATGGTATGGTGGAGGCCGCCGAATACTTGGATATTGCCCCTACCAACAATGAGCAGTATAAGGAGTTTGTTCGCCATCACCTCAAGATTATTTATGATGAAAATCGCAAGGCACGCGAGCTATATGGTTATATGTTCAATACTGAATTTGTTCCTGCAGAAAACTTGGGGGTGAAGAATGCACTTTGGGATAAGAAATCAGGCTTGTTTTCTCCACGTGAGTGCTATAATTCCTATTTCTATGCGGTAGAAGACGATCATATAAATGTCTTGGATAAGATTATCCTCCATGGTAAGGAGTTTATTGAGTATTTGGATGGAGGTTCTGCCTTGCACTTGAATCTAGAGGAGACACCCAACAAAGAAGGCTTCTTAAGGCTGCTCAATGCTACCGCCTTGGCGGGTTGTAATTATTTCTGTTTCAATATCCGTATTACTATCTGTAATGATTGTAATCATATAGATAAGCGAACCCTCTTTGAGTGCCCTCATTGCCATAGTGAGAATGTGGACCATGCTACGCGAGTGATAGGCTACCTCAAGCGTGTGTCCTGCTTTAGCACTGCTCGACAGAAAGAACACAAACTCAGACACTATCACCTTTCTACAAGTAAAAGGTAAAGCCAGCGAATACTTGGAGCTGGGTATGTGAGTAAAGGGTAAAAAATGAAAAGTGACTAATGGCTGATCCTATTGTGGTATTAGTCATTAGTCACTTGTCATTAGTCACTATAGTCCTATCTTTTAATTAATTTGATAAGCACAGGAGCGGTAGTAATGAGCACAATAAAGAGAACGATTAGCTCTAAGTGCTTTTTGAGGTCTATACCAAATTGTTCTATAAAGAGCTTATCCAAATAGTGTCCCATGAAGACAAGAGAGAAGGACCATGCTACAGCACCTATAATATTATATACCATGAATTTGCCACGGCGCATACCCACAATACCCGCTACAATAGGGGCGAAAGTACGTACAATGGGGAGAAAACGCGCAGCAATTACCGCTACGGCTCCATGTTTTTCGTAGAAAACTTGTGCCTTGAGTAGGTATTTACGCTTGAAAAAGAAAGAGTCTTTACGTTCATAGAGACCATGACCACTACGCCTACCAAACCAATAGCTGACCATATTACCTATGATAGCTGCTAAGGCTATGGAGGAAGCAATGATAGTGGTGTCCAATAGGTCGCTACCTGTAATACCAAAGGTGTCCCTTACCATAGGTACAGCATAGATGCCAGAGATAAATAGGAGACTATCCCCAGGGAGGAAAAAGCCTACAAACAAACCTGTCTCAGCAAAGATAATGAACAATACAAGCCAATATCCGCCTAACTTGATGTAAAACTCTGGATTTACAAGATCGCTCCAACTTTGGAAGTGTTCCATATATTTCTTATTTAGTGTTCGTTAATCAGTCTTCAGTGTGAGGCTCTTGGGAAAAATTACCTAACTCCATCGCTTGGGAGTATATCTGCTTAGCTTCTTCAGTGCGGCCTACACGTTCATATATCTCAGCACATCGGCGCAAGAAAGAAGGATTGTCTCCCTCATTAAGCAGTACCTGATTTACATATTTTTCAGCCTTTTCATAGTCATTTTCTCTTGCATAATGATCCACTAAGGCCAACCAAGCCTTACTGGACTGAGGGTCTTCATGCACAGCTTTGAAATAATATTGCTCTGCCATTACTCTATCACCCAACTTTTCGTAACAATTGCCAATACGCAGATAAGCAAAAGAGGAAGGGTCATCTAGGGAAAGGGTAATCTTATAGTTTTCTATCGCCAACTTATATTCCTTAAGCCGCTCCAATACTTTTCCCTTTTCAAAATAGGCGCCAGTGAAAGTGTCATCACTGATAATAGCAAAATCAAATGCCTTGAGCGCTTCTTGGTAATTATTCTGTACCATATATTGCCTACCTAAGCTATGCCAAGCTACCTCACAGTAGGGGTTGTTGTCAAGGAAAGTGGTAAGAAATTGTATAGCCTGCTCATTTTCGCCTAGAAAATCAAAGCAGTGGAGGAGTTGTTGTAGGGAAAAATAGTCTTCTGGATCATGTGCCAAGCATCTTTTGAAGTATTTCTTAGCCAAAGCATATTCCTCCATATACATATATTCCATAGCGATGAGCGAATCAATATCCGATGGATCTTCACTGAAAGAAAGCGCATACTGAAGCAGTTCGATAGCCTTGGTATGGTTGTTCTTTTTGGAATAAAGGTGGGCACGCTGTACATATATCTCCGCATTGTAAGGCTCCTCATGGATTACCTCGTCCAATATATCGCCAGCCTGTTGGAGGTTGTCTTCATATATGAGCATCTCGGCTTGTAAGAGCCTAAGAGCAGCTACAAAGGGGAATTGGCTAAGGGCGGTTTCTATCGCTTGTTTGGCTTTGGCATACTTGGCATTCTCAAAATAGTAAAGGATAATATCCTCATACTGATAGCTGTCAAAAAAGCCTACCTTATGTTCGCTAAGTAGGCTTTCATAGCGAGAAATCACCTCCCAGCGTTCATCATTCTTTGAGTACATTGTCTTTATTAAGTAATTAAGTGTAGTAGATGTCTGATGGTCAATTTGTTATCTACTATATAGGGTGCATTTTTTCAAGGGGCTAAAATACAATTTTTTATGCTATCTCCGACAAAGTTGGTTATAACTTTTTATTTTGTTGATAACTTACAAAAAGGCTGCCCTGAAGGGCAGCCTTTTTAGTGCTTAGTTTTTAGTTCTGAATTTTTAGTTTCAAGACATCACTAGTCACTAATCACTAGTCACTATCTAGAGCCATTTTACCAATGGGAAATCCTGACGGTGAGGTAGTAACTCATGCTTAGGATAAAGTCGTAAAGCAATCATGAACAAGCCCGCATCCTCCGTAGCGGCAGAGATCTTATAGGAAGCTACACGACCTGAGAAAGAAACTAGTTCTGCCTGAATGAGTTGGTTTACTTTTAGTTGATTCTCTTTCTTAGAAGTAACGACAAGTTCCAAGCCTATATCCTCTGGAGTGAGTTCGCTCAAGTAGAGGTCTATTGTTGCTTCATATTTCTTACCCAAGGAGATAAGTTCGCTATCTCGCCTAGGAGCAACCACTTTCTCTACACGTATATGTGCCCACTCTTGACTTACCTTCTTCTTCCATTGAGAAAGAGCGATGGCTTTATCAAAATTGTTGGCTCTAAGGAGGTTAGAGCGTTTTTGTTGTGGATAATAATACTGTTTTTCATAGTCGGTAAGCATACGATAGGTGGTAAACTGTGGAGCTACCTTGCCTATGGTATTCTTGATAAAGTTACACCATTCTATGGAAATACCCTTACCGTCCTTATCCTTATTATAGAAAGTAGGTGCGATTTGGTCTTCTATGATATTGTAGATAAGCTCAGCATCTAGCTCATCTTGGTACTTTTGGTTCTCGTAAGTACGTTTTTGAGGGAGCATCCAGCCCGCATCTTCACGGTAACCTTCTACCCACCAGCCATCGAGTACGCTGAAGTGCATTACTCCATTCATAGCGGCCTTTTCCCCACTGGTACCAGAGGCTTCGAGCGGACGTGTAGGTGTATTCATCCACACATCGACCCCTTGGATAAGGGTACGAGCCAAGTCCATGTCATAGTTGGATAGGAAGATGATCTTTCCTAAGAAGCGTGGTTGCTTGGATATTTCCACTATGTGCTTGATAAGGTCTTGTCCAGCCTTGTCCGCAGGGTGTGCTTTCCCAGCAAAGATAAACTGTACGGGACGTTCAGGGTTATTGATAATAGCATCTAGCCTATCCAAGTTGGTAAAGAGCAGATGGGCACGCTTATAAGTGGCAAAACGACGAGCAAAACCTATAGTAAGTACATCATCACGAAGCGTATCGAACACTTCTACAATTTCACGAGGAGTGAAATAAGTGATGTTCTGACCATCGGTTAGGTTGTGCTTGATACGGCGAACGAGCTTGGAGCGGAGCTCTTGCTTGATCTGTGCTATTTTCTCATCGGGTACATTGTAGATACCTTCAAATGAGGCAGCAGTATAGGTACCTGCTTCCTTCTTAAAGTACTTTTCTTCTACTTCCTTCCATAGCGGAGAGGTCCAAGTAGGACGGTGTACCCCATTGGTTACATAGCTGATATGGAGTTCTTCAGGGAGGTAACCTTTCCACATATCTTTGAAGATATCACGGCTTACCTCGCCATGGAGCATACTCACCCCATTGACTTCTTGAGAGAGGTTGGCAGCCAAGAAACTCATAGAAAATTTCTCATGTGGGTCACTTACATTGATCTTACCAAGGGCAAGGATTTGTTGCCAATCCACATGGAGCTTTTCAGCATAGTCACCTATGAAAGCACGAAGCATAGTTTCCTCGAAGGCATCATGTCCTGCGGGTACAGGAGTGTGCGTTGTAAAGAGGGAAGAGGCACGTACCACTTCTACTGCTTCGGAGAAGGAGAGATGATACTCGTTAATGAACTTATTAAGACGTTCCAAGCCAATTAAGGCGGCGTGTCCTTCATTGCAATGATAGATGTCATAGGAATGACCTAAGCTGCGAAGCACCTTGATACCACCCAAGCCCAAGAGCATCTCTTGTTTGAGTCGGTTCTCCCAGTTTCCTCCATATAGGTGATGGGTGATAGTACGGTCTTCCTCGTTATTATCTTCATAATCAGTATCCAATAGGTAAAGCTCAATACGACCTACATCCACACGCCATACACGTGCATAAAGGGTACGACCTGGTAGGTCTAAGGTTACCTTAAGCCATTTGCCATCCTTGTCGAACACTGGGGAAACAGGAATTTTGGTAAAGTCCTGAGCCTCATATTCAGATTCTTGATTTCCAAAGGCGGATATCTTTTGAGTGAAATAACCATAACGATAGAGCAATCCTACCCCTGTGATTTTGGTAGCCTTGTCACTGGCTTCTTTCAGATAGTCCCCAGCCAAGATACCTAACCCGCCTGAATAAATCTTCAAAGAGGAGTGCAATCCGAATTCCATACTAAAGTACGCTATCGAAGGGCTTACCATCTCTTTCTTCTTTTCCATATAGGCAAGGAAGTCAGCATATACCTTATCCAAACGATTCATAAATTGAGAGTCATTTTCCAAGGCCTTGAACTGGCTTACTGAAATAGAGTCGAGCAATAGGATAGGGTTCTTATGAACTCTGCGCCATTCCTCAGGGTCTATACTCTTGAAGAGCTGTTCTGCTTCTTCGTTCCAGCACCACCAGAGGTTTTTAGCCAATTCTTCAAGAGCTTTGAATTTTTCAGGGGTAGCACGGTGTACGATCACACTACGCCAGAAAGGAGTATTGACTACTTTGGACTGCTCCCATACCTCCGCATCGGCATCCGCCACAGGAAGATTGGCTAAGCGAGGTTGTAATTTGTTGAGGGTAAGTTCATAAGCTTTTTGATAAAAAACAAAGAACTTATCCCAGAGGGCTGTTTCGCCTATTTGTTGTGCATCTTCCCATAAAGCTTCATAAGCAGTAGGGGAGAGACGTGCGATTTTTTCTATTTGGCTTACTACCCCTGTTACTACTTCTTGGTAATTACTGTCGTTACGACGAATAACTTTCAGAGCCAAGTTCTCGTTAGGGAAATGAGACAATGCCCAAGTACCAAAGCCTGCCAAGGTAGTGGTTATGGTAGGCACTCCGAAGCATAGGCTTTCGAAAGGAGTATAGCCCCAAGGCTCATAGTAAGAAGGGAATACAGTAAGGTCTATTCCACAGAGGAGGTCATAGTAAGAAAGGTCAAATACCCCATCATTACCCAAAAGATAGCTTGGACAATAGACAACCTTTACCTTGTCCTGCTTTTGGTTAAAGAGTTGTGCCTCTTTCACTTTGGAAAGAATGGTACTTTGGTATTCGTCTCTTACAAGGTGCGTTGTATAAGCTTGTCCGACAGTGTTAACTCCATCATATTCAGAAGGGATAAGAATGAACGCTACGACTTCTTGGTCAAAGGTTGCGTCTTTGTTGATTTGCTGAAGTGCATCAATAAAAACATCTATTCCTTTGTTTCTGAACTCATTGCGTCCGCTGATAGCTACAAAGAAAGGTTTTTTCTCAAAGGTAGTTCCTGTAACCTTTTGGGCTACTTCTTGCAGTTTAGCAGCGGCTCTTTTGTTTTTTTGAAGGAAGCTGGTACGATCACTTATGAGGCTTTCGTCAAAGCCATTAGGAGTAACCACCTCAGGGATACGACCTAAGAAGTGAGCCGCTTCACGAGCAGTAATATCGCTCACAGTGGTAAATACATCAGCCTCACAAGCAGCCTTCGCTTCTAAGAAATGCTTGTGCTGTACAGAGAAGCGATAAGCCAATTCAGAGGGTTTATACTCTTCCAAATAGTTGTAGAGTGCCCACCCATTACCGGCTATGCTACGACCTAAGACAGTAGCATGAGTAGTGAAAATGGTTCCTACTTGGGGAAGCTCTTTCTTCACATATAGGAGCGCAGTACCACTCATCCACTCATGGAAATGGGCAATGGCACGCTCACGTACCCCTACTTGGAAGTGAATAAAACTATCCAAGACCTTTCCTACTGCATAGCCAAAGAGAACTGACTCGGTAAAATCCCAAGAAGCATTGAGTGAATCAAGCTGTTGAGTGTTCCAATAATAGGTGAGAATTTCGTTTTTCTCACTGATATAATGGGAAAAATCCACTAAAATAGCAATAGGTTTTCCTTTTATATTCCAATACCCTGTTCTCACTCGTAGGCCTTCCTCCTTAGTACGGGCAAGCCATGAAGGAAAAAGTGTGTCATCTTGTACAAATTCGGGGTTTTCCTTGTGTTGCCATAGGTCAGGACCTATGGTGATATACTTGTCGGCAAACTTGTCTCGGAGCAGGTTAGCTCGTGTCGCCAATACGGTATGTATGCCCCCAATCTTGTTGCATACTTCCCAGCTAATTTCAAATAAGTAATTCGGATCCATTGTTATTTCTTCTTTCATTGATTATGGTTCTAACACTCTGCAAATATAACTAATTTTTAGCAAGAAAAAAAGTAAAACCACTGATTTTTAATTACTTTTTTTCAACAACTTGAATATCAGTTGTTCATAGGTCTAACTGCTAACCACTAACCACTAATTATAAATAATTAACAATTACCCTAACACAGTTTGTCCAGCAGCAAGTCTATCTTTGCGGCGTGGAAGGAAGAATTAACCATTAATAATTATGCTATTGTATTTAGATGACTTGCGCCCTACTCCTGAGGGTTTTGATCGTGTATATAGTTATAGGGAGTTTGTGGACTATCTTGAGAGAAAGGGACTACCTGATTTTATTTCCTTTGACCATGACTTAGGGGAAGATCTATCGGGCTATGATTGTGCTAAATACTTAGTGGAATACTGCTTAGCGCACCAGCTTCCCCTGCCCAACTATCAAGTACATAGCCAAAACCCTGTAGGTAAGGAAAATATAGAACGATTATTGGATAACTTTAGAAATTTTGAGTTAAAAAATAACGTTTATACTAGTTAATCTATGATTAAAAATCGTATATTTGTCATGAATTTTAAACCAAAAAGCAGATGGAACAACCTCAGTTAGAAGAAAAAATACTAAAGGAGCTTTATAATACTTTTGTTATTCCTCCTTATCAACGTCCCTATAAGTGGCATAAATCTCATGTTATTCAGCTACTTGATGACTTGTATGAAAATATTTATATTGGCAAAAGAACCTACCGAGTAGGAACTCTTATTGTCCATCAAGATAAAGAAGGTATTCATAATATTGTAGATGGACAACAACGCCTAACGACCCTTTCACTTATCTTATATTATTTGGGTAAAAAAGATAAGCTACTTCAAAATCAAGAATATACCAATGAGATTTCTAAAAATAATCTCATCTATAATTATAACCAAATCAAACAATGGTTTAGAGCAAAGAAATTAGAAAAAGATAAAGAAAAGTTTTTAAATGAATTAGAAAATAAGTGCGAATTTGTAGTGATCACAGTATATCGTCAGGATGAAGCTTTTCAGTTATTTGACACCCAAAACTCAAGAGGGAAAGAACTATCTCCACATGATCTATTAAAAGCATTTCATCTAAGAGAAATGGATAAAGATGGGTATACAGATAAAGAAATAGAACAATATGTCATCAAATGGGAAGATTATCTCCTTGATAAAGATAATCCTTTGCCTGATATTCTCAATAATCATCTCTATAGAATTCGGAAATGGATAAAAGGAGAGGATAAATATTCATTTACAAAAACAGATCTAAATGAATTTAAGGGTATAAGTCTTTATAAGGGAGTAGAATATAATTATGAACTCTCTCTAAGGATTTTAGAGGGTATCATAGAGAATACCCAAAAAGAAATTTTATTTCGTAACTTTGGTATTGCCCAAAGTTATCCATTTCAGATAGGAATGAGTATTATCAATGGGAGAAATTTCTTTGACTATGTATTCTATTATATTGAACTAAATAAACAACTGTTTGAAAGAAATGATAAATTTATAGCATTCTATAAAAAAAGATGTCTTAACTATAGGGGGGCAGAAAGAGTAGGTGATATAAAGGTAAGAAACCTTTTTGAGAATATTTGTTTACTTTTTGTAGACAGATTTGGGCTTTCTTTTTTAGAAGAAGCTTATTATGATGGATTTTATAAAAATGTGTATCTATTGAGATTGGAGAAAAAGGCAATCTCGGAAAACAGTATATTAAAGCACGATCAAGCCCTTCGCTTCTTTAGGTCTATTCCTAATAGTTATTCACCTGAGGAACTAAAAATAGATTTATTTTGTAACTACATTCCTCATGAAAGAGGCTATGCAAAGGGAGTAGAAGAAGGTGTTTTGATTTATTTTAATTTATAAAACGATGAAGAATAATAAAGAAATAAAAGAAGCTATAACAATAAAAGAAGTTTTAAGTAATGATACTTACATTATCCCTATTTATCAACGAAATTACGAATGGGAACAACCTCAAATAGAGCGTCTTATTAGGGATATTAATAGTATAGGAGAGAACGAACGGTATTATTTGGGTACTTTAGTTACTTTCAAGAGGAATGATGGTAGCTATGAACTTGTAGATGGGCAACAACGCCATACTACCTTAAATCTTATCAAAGCTGTTTTAGATAAAAAAACTTCCTTTAATCTCAAATTTCAAGCACGATCTGAGTGTGACCAGTTTTTTAGGGAGCTTTCTGAGGCTACAAAAGGCTTACCTCAAATTCCTAAAACACAAAACTTAAAACAAGGTATTGAGATTATTGAAAGTGTTCTTAATGACATTTTATCTACTGACAAGGATAAAGAAATATTTAGGAAGAAGTTTTTTGAACGAACTTATATTTTTAGGACAGAGTTACCCAAAGAGACTGAGCTAAATCATTATTTTGAAATAATGAACAATCGTGGCGAGCAGTTGGAGAAACACGAGATACTCAAAGCACAACTGATGAATCAAATAGATGATTCTCATAAAGAAGTTTTTGCTCAAGTGTGGGAGGCTTGTTCTTTTATGGGAGACTATATTTGGAATAAAGGGATTCCTAAAGAATTATTAGAGAAAGAGGAGCTCTCCTTTGATGATATTGTTTCTTCACTTGGAAAAGATGAGAGTAATGAAAATAATCAGTCTCAAACAATAGCAGCACTTTTAGAAAAGGGTGTAGAAACACTTCCTAAAGGATTTAAGCAGGGAGAAGAAAGCAAAACGTATGATTATCGTTCTGTATTAGAGTTTCCTACTTTTTTACTTTATATATATCATCTTATAAATCCTGATAAAGAGATTTCATTTGATGATAAAAAACTTTTAGAGACATTTAAAGACTATAAAAATGCAAAAACTTTTATTGTTGCCTTACTCAAATATAGAATCTATTTTGACAAGTATGTTATTAAAAATAGTCCATTATTAAATGAAAAGGAAAGCAATTGGAGGATAAGCGGATATGAATTTGATAAAGAAGAAATAGAAACAAATGAAATTGCTGATGAAGAGAGAAAAATAGAAATGTTACAAACGATGTTCTATTATGCGACTGTTTCTAACGACAAAAAGGAATGGCTCTTAAGATTATTAGAAGGAAATGTAAAAAAGAAAGACTTATATAGTGTTTTGAAGAAGGAATTAAAGAAGGAAATTAAAGGTATTTCATTGGATAAGATGTGTTTTGATTTAGCTTCAACTAAGATATTTTATTATTTTGAATATATGCTTTGGGAGGTCTATTATGACTATGTGATGGGAGTAGATAAAGTAATTAGCCCAAAAACAATAAGCTTACTTATAAATAAAATGAAAAATGATAAAAAAGACTCTTTTAGTCGTTTTTATTTTAGACAATTGTCTTCTAAAGAGCACTTATTGCCACAGAATAAAATTTCTACTATCATAGTAGATCAAAGTCTAACTCCTGAAAAGCAACAAGAAGAACGAAAGAAAATACTCCATTGCTTTGGTAATCTTTGTTTAATCAGTAGCTCTGAGAATTCCTCAGCGGGCAAGGAGCACCCTGAGTACAAAAAGGAATCATTTTATAATAATACAAGTCTTAAGAGGCTTATGATGTTTGAGACATTTTTAGGAAATGAATGGAATACACAAGAAATTAAACAACATCAAAAAGAAATGGAAGCTCTTTTAGATTTTTATAAACAAGAAGAATAATTTATAAGATCACTTCTTTCTTTTATTAGAAATTGTCTTAGCCACCACCTATGTAGAGACGCAATTTATTGCGTCTTATAAGGTTAAAATGCTTTCTAATTGTTGCTCAACATCATTAACTATTAACCATTATTGATGAAAATACAATATTTTTCCGATTTACATCTTGAGTTTCAAGACAATCTCAGCTGGATTGACAACAACGCCATAGAGCGTGTAGGCGATATCCTTATTATTGCAGGTGACTTGTGTCCTTTCGTTAATCTCTCTCGTGTGATGTATAAGAGTGAGATAGCCGACCTATGCAAGGGCTACAAAAAAGTGTTCTGGATCCCAGGCAATCATGAGTACTATGTCTTTACTCACCACTACGCCGCTACCCGCTATGAGCAGCCAATGAAGGAAATCCGTAATCTCTTTTTGGTGGACAACTATACCGAGCGTATTGGTCGTACCCAGTTGATTCTCTGTACCATGTGGAGCCATATCGGCAAGAAGAATGCCGCTAAAATCAAATATGGTATGAGTGACTTCCACTATATCACCGTGCAAAACCCTGAAAAAGGAGAGGAAATAGACTCCCTACAAGTGACAGACTTCAACGCTTTCAACAAAACAGCAGTTAAGTTTCTCAAAACAGCCGTCAAAAAGGCCACCCAAGCCAAAAAAGCAGGTGAAATAGAGCATATTGTAGTGGCTACCCACTATGTCCCCACCCTTAAGTACTACCCACAAACGTACTTGGGCAGTGTACTGAACGATGCCTTTGTCCTTGGCCTTACCGATTTTATTGAAAAGAGTGCCATTGACTATTGGATCTATGGGCATCACCACTTCAACCAACCTGATTTTAGGATTGGAAAGACTATACTGACCACCAACCAACTCGGTTATGTGATGCGTGAAGAAAATGAAGGATTTGAGTGGGGACGGTATATAGAAGTAAATGGTGAAAATAACTCCTAATCCCTAAAAACATGGCAAAAACAATCCAAATAGAACGTTTAGTACGTATAGTAAGTTTGCTTACAGCCAATAAAAAGGGCTTGTCAGCACAAAAAATCAGTGAGAAGTTGAAGGAAGCGGGTATAATCTACAGTGATAGAACCATAAGAAGAGACTTCAATGATATAGAAAATGCTTTTGGTATAGAGATTATCTTTGATAATAAGGAAAAAATATGGAGAATAGACCCTGAAACGCTTTCAGATCAACAGCTCCTCTTAGACCACCTTCTGCTTATGGAAGCCTACCGAAGGGCAAAAGATCAGCATGTCCTCCTTGTGGAACCCCAACCCGAAAGGGGCTTGGAGATGCTCAACCCTATTCTTACAGCTATTACCCAAGACCTCTTGATCTCTTTCCACTACAAAGCTTTTTACTCGGAGGAGACCACCGAAAGAGAGGCACTAGCCTATGCAGTAAAGGAATACCAGGGACGTTGGTACCTTATCGCTACGGACGACAAACAGTCTTTCAAACTCAAGGCTTTTGCTTTCGATAGGATGAGTAACCTAAAGGTATTAGAAGTAGAGGTGGAACGCCCAAAACTGGATATGGAGACATTCTTTAACTATTTCTATGGGATCTCTATGGCTGAGAATGACCCTCGTCAACAAATACTCCTTTCTTTTAACTATGAGCAAGGACAATATGTGAAAACACTCAAGTTGCATCCCACACAAGAGATTGTTTTTGAGGATGATAAAGAGATACGTGTACAACTGACCCTTGCTTTTCCCCAAGGGGAGGCTCCTTACGACTTGGTAATGCGGCTCTGCTCCTTTAGTGATTCGCTAAAGGTACTCGCTCCCGCCTCCTTAGCCCAGCAGGTTAAAGCACGCCTTAAAGCAGGATACAAACAGTATAATTAGCCGATTAGACAATTAGCTAATTAGACAATGAGACGATTAGCAAATTGACCAATTGTCAAATTGAAATTTTTTTTGTACATTTGTCCCTAGCAAAATCATATTATTATGAGTTCAGAGGATAAATGGGCTTTGTTGGATGGGAAATTGGACGGTATTCTCCGCAACCAATCTTATATCACCCAAAAAGTCTTACTAATACAGAGACAGTTGGAGCAGCTCACAACTCCTACTCCAGCTAAGGGCAGTGCGCCCAAACCTAAAGAGGTATTTCAACCTGTGACAGAGGAAGAAGTAATCCCCCCTGTAAATAAGAATACAGAAATTCCAAAGGAAGAAAAGGTGGAAATACTCAAAGAAGAAAAAATCGAAGTGCCAAAAGTGGAGCAGGAGACACCCCAAAAGGAGGTAGAGGAAAAACCTATCTCTGTAGAGAAAGTTGCTCCAGTAGAAGAAAAAGTAGCAGCAGAAAAGGTTGCCCACGAAGAAAAACCTATTCAAAAGGTAGCTATCGAGACACCTATTACCCCTTCTAAGGTGGAAGCTTCTGCTTCCAAGGACAAAAACGAACCTGTGATAGAGTGGCCTAAACTGATTAAAAAAGAGGATTGGGAACGCTTTATTGGAGGAAATCTCTTTAACAAGATAGGGATTGCCATTATCCTCATAGGGGTGTTTATTGGAGTGAAGTACTCTATTGAACACGATCTTATTAGCCCTACTATGCGTGTCATCTTGGGTTATCTCGTGGGGGCAGCTCTCTTTGGGGTAGGCTATTATCTCAAGCCTAAATATGAAAAATTCAGTGCGGTACTTGTCAGTGGAGCGATGGCGATATTCTATTTCCTAACCTATGTGGCTTATGACTTTTACCAAATGTACCCTATAGGGGTGGCTTTCGCGCTGATGTTCTTTGTTACAGTCGCTACTATTTGGTTTGCCCTAAACTACAACCAGCAAATTATTGCGCTCATTGGTATGGTAGGGGGCTATGCGGTGCCTTTCTTGCTTAGTAATGGTGGCGGACATGTATGGGTACTCCTCTCCTATGTAGCTTTTATCAATGTGGGTATATTGGTCATTTCCTTTTATAAGCAATGGCGCTGGCTTTATCATTCTGCCTTTGTCTTTACTTGGGCACTCTACCTAACCCTCCATGTGTTCAAATACGAGGATAACCAAGGACTTTATTTCTCTTTCTTGTTGATTTATTACCTTATCTTCCATTTTGCATTCATTGTACGCAAGTTATGGGCTAAGGATACTTTTACAATAGGGGATATACTTATTTTGCTCTCTAACACCTTGTTATTCTATTCATTTGGGCTAACCTTTACCTTTGAAAATGTATTTGCTCAGACACGTGATTATCTGACCGTATTCACCTTGGCCAATGCGCTCTTCCACTTCTTGGTGTATTTCTATACCCGTAGTAGGGGGGCTTCCAAGGAGTTGAAGTACCTAAGTCTCATCTTGGCTATATCTTTTATAACCATTGCCATACCTATCTATTTTAAAGGGGTTTGGATTACTCTCTTCTGGACAATGGAGGCAGGTGGTCTTTTCTGGGTAGGACGTAGCCAAAAAATCCGTATGTACGAGGTGATTTCCTATATACTCCTCCCTTTAGCAACTTCTAGCCTTTGGAGCAATTGGTTAGAAGTGCAGGAACTCGTTGCCTCAACTCCTGAGAAAGTAACAGCTTTTCTCAATACCACCTTCCTTAACTCATTGCTTTATGTAGGTATAGTAGCGGGTATCTCCTATGTCAATAGCCGTTATAGGGAAAAAGCCTCTGAAACGTTTGATTATGTGATCAATGTCCTCCTGTTTATAGTGTTATATGCCACTTTTTATATAGAGATATATAATTATTGGGTAATAAGGATAAACCAATATGCAGTAGAAGCGGATACAGAAATGAAACTCTATGATAGTTTGCATTACTTTAAGCAAATGTGGCTCATTGTCTATACGGTAACTTACTTTGCCCTCTTTACATGGATAGATACACCCTATATTCGCAAGGAAAAAATCTTGTTCAATAACTTAGCATTCAATCTTGTTATAGCAATTATCATGTTGACCCAAGGGTTGTATTTGCTCAGTGAACTCAGGGGCTTATACCTAACCTATATGCCTAATATGATGTATATTGCCATTCGTTATATAGCACTATCCGCTTTTGCTCTGTTGTTATGGCAAACGTACAAGTTGCTCGATGCAGAAGCTATCAACTTTAAAAACAAAAAGGTACGTGATTTGGTGCTTTATGGAGTTGTCCTATGGGTCGTAAGTAGCGAGTGGCTACACTGGACAGAGCTTTTAGGAGCTACTTCCAATTACAAATTGGGTCTGAGCATCTTATGGGTGTCTTATGGCGTATTCATGCTTGTGAAGGGAATACATCAGGGCAAAAGCTATATGCGAATAGCTAGTATCTCTTTGATTCTCTTTACTCTTGTCAAGCTCTTTTTCTACGACATCGCTCACCTAAGTACTATTTCTAGGGTGGTGGTATTGGTCGTACTTGGAGTATTGCTTATGATCGCTTCCTTCCTCTATGTGAAGTACGATAAGAAAATAGGAAATAATGACAAATGATAAGTGACAAGTCACTAGTCATTAGTTACTAGTTCTTGGTCATTAAAAAAAGATATTTACGTGCTAGTAGATTTGAATTTTTTTTGTATCTTTGCACGAAAATTTATAGAAGTACCAAATAGGTAGCTTTTATAAAAAGATAAAAAGGAATATATTCATACATAAAAATAATGGCACAAATAAAGGCGGCTGAAGTTTCAGCGATTCTTAAGAAACAATTAGCAAACTTCGATGCGTCTGTATCCTTAGAAGAGGTAGGGACGGTATTAGAAGTAGGAGATGGGATTGCTCGCATTTTCGGTCTCTCCAAAGTGGAAAATGGAGAGCTTGTCCGTTTCGAATCAGGACAAGAAGGAATGGTGCTTAACCTTGAAGAAGATCATGTGGGGGTGGTACTCCTTGGGTCTTCTACCCAAATAAAAGAAGGGGATACAGTAAAACGTACTAAAACCATTGCCTCTATCAAAGTAGGGGAGGGAATCGTAGGACGTGTAATCAATACCTTAGGTGAACCTATTGACGGTAAAGGCCCTATCTTAGGTGAGCTTTACGAAATGCCTTTCGAGCGTAAGGCGCCAGGGGTAATCTATCGCCAACCCGTAAATGAACCTTTGCAAACAGGAATCAAGGCTATTGACGCTATGATTCCTATCGGACGCGGTCAGCGTGAGCTTGTGATCGGGGACAGACAAACAGGTAAAACTACGGTATGTATTGATACCATCCTTAACCAAAAAGAGTTCTACGATGCAGGTAATCCTGTATATTGTATCTATGTAGCCATTGGTCAAAAAGCCTCTACTGTAGCAGGAATTGCCAAAACCTTGGAAGATGCAGGAGCACTCGCCTATACCACTATCGTAGCAGCCAATGCTTCTGATCCAGCACCTATGCAGGTATATGCACCTTTTGCAGGGGTAGCGATTGGGGAATACTTCCGTGATACAGGTCGCCCGGCACTCATTATCTATGATGACCTTTCTAAGCAAGCGATGGCTTACCGTGAGGTATCTCTCTTGCTTCGTCGCCCACCTGGACGTGAGGCATACCCTGGGGACGTGTTCTACTTGCACTCTCGCCTTTTGGAACGTGCCGCTAAGGTGATTAAGGATGACAATGTAGCCCGCAATATGAATGACCTTCCTGATTCTATCAAACACCTTGTAAAGGGTGGAGGTTCTCTTACCGCACTTCCAGTGATAGAAACTCAAGCAGGGGACGTTTCCGCTTATATCCCAACCAACGTGATTTCTATCACCGACGGACAGATATTCCTTGAGTCTGACCTATTCAACTCTGGGGTACGTCCAGCGATCAACGTGGGTATCTCTGTATCTCGTGTAGGAGGTTCCGCTCAGATCAAGTCTATGAAGAAGGTAGCAGGTACCCTCAAGCTTGACCAAGCACAGTTCCGTGAGTTGGCAGCTTTTGCTAAGTTCGGTTCAGACCTTGATGCAGCTACCAGCAACGTGATTGAGAAAGGAAAGCGCAATGTGGAAATCCTTAAACAACCATCCAATACCCCTTATAAGGTAGAAGATCAAGTAGCGATTATCTATGTAGGTTCTAAGAACCTATTGCGCCAAATCCCAGTGGAAAGTGTACGTGAGTTTGAAAAAGAATACTTGGAAAACCTACGTGCTTCTCATGAGGATACTCTTTTGGAAATTAAAGCAGGAAAGATCAATGATGAGATTACTTCTGTTTTGGAAAGCGTAGCCAAAGAGATAGCGAAAAAATATATCGTGAAATAGTTTTTAATTTAATATTATTGATAATACTGCCCTACACTTGTGTGGGGCAATATTTTTTAAATAAAGAGAAATATGAGAACATTAGAAGAACTGATTAATAAGGAAGAGCCCGCATGGGACTTGATACAGGAATGGTTACAAGAGGCTATCAATACTTATGAAGTACTACCCCGTGATGCCAAGCGAGCAGAAACAGAACTGCTGAATGCACAGATAACTACCCGTTCGCCCATGGGAGCTATCCTCTATGAGACAGGAGGTATCCTTATAAATGGCGGTTGGATACGTCTCTTAGGTTCGGGCAGTGAAAGATTGGACAGAGGAATGTTCCAGTGGAATAAGGGGAAAACTTTTGAGGATTATGGTCAGCCCCCTGCATTCCTCTTGGTAGCGGATGATATCTTGGGAGGATTTTTCGCCATCAATGGAGGTGCTTTCGGACAAGATGACCTAGGACAGATATACTACTTAGCCCCTGATACACTTTCTTGGGAACCTATGAACTGTGGCTATTCTGAATTTGTCTGCTGGACACTGGAGGGGGATATAGATCTGTTCTATGAACCTTACTATTGGGAAGGCTGGCAGGAAGAAGTCGCTAAGCTCAATGGAAATCAAGTGTTTTCATTCTTTCCTTTCCTCTGGACAAAAGAAGGACAACAGATAGAGGCTGTCAGTCGAAAGGTAGTTCCTATCGAGGAAAGCTATCGCCTTACGATGGATATGCAAAGACAACTCTTGGAGAAATAATAGAGGTATGGAGGGATTCACGAAGGATTTTTGGATATCGGTTGTATTACAGTTTGTATATGCCTATATTTGGCTTATTCTTCCTTTATTGGGACTTATATATTGGTGGAGGAAAAGAAAGAATTTTCTTAAAGGGAAACTTACACCAAGTAAGAAAGGAACAGCAGTTTCCCTTACTTCAGTCTTAAAAAACAGTTACAGGGAAGCGTTAGGACTTCCTTTGGTAGAGATAACTGCTGATACAGAGATTTTTACAGAAATGGGTAGTGTAGTTAAGCAAGAGAATTTACAAAAAAGGTATATGTGCTTAAAAATCAAATAATCAGCAGATTGGTTTTCTATGAAAAAGTAGGATATGAAGAGGATATCTTTCTTTTAGAGGACAAGGAATTGAGGATTGTTTTTGACCATACAGATAAGGAAATACTCTATATCTTGAAAGCAGGAGAGGAGATTACCTTTGAAGAATTTGTCTATCAGTATCAAAAGTTGACAAAGAAAACCCTTTCATCAACTCTGTTTTATGGACAGGTGTTACAAGTATAAAATAGCAACACGCCTTGTAGATTATACAAGGCGTGTTGTTTTATTAGTTATTGTGTTACTTGTTATTTTTCATAAGCTCAATGAATTGATCAAAGAGATAGCTCGCATCATGAGGGCCTGGGGCGGCTTCAGGGTGGTATTGTACGCTGAATACGGGGCGATTCTTGAGGCGAATACCCGCTACGGTGCCGTCATTGAGATGTAAGTGGGTGATTTCTATATTCGGGTTCTTTTCTGCTAATTCCTTATTTACTGCAAAACCATGATTCTGAGAGGTAATCTCACTCTTGCCAGTAAGGAGGTTCTTTACAGGGTGGTTGATGCCTCTGTGACCATTGCGCATCTTATAGGTAGGCACTCCTTGGGAGAGAGCGATAAGCTGGTGACCTAAGCAAATACCAAATATAGGTTTGCCACTCTCAATAATCTGTTGAGTAAGCGTAATAGCCTCGGTTAGTGGTTCAGGGTCTCCAGGGCCATTGGAGAGGAAGAAGCCATCAGGGGCAAAAGCATTGAGCTCTTCAAAGGTAGCTGTATGCGGGAATACCTTGATATAGGCACCGCGAGCGGCTAAGTTGCGCAATATATTGCGTTTGATACCCAAATCCAAGGCAGCCACACGATAAGGGGCGTTTTCATCTCCTACGAAATAAGCCTCCTTGGTGGATACCTCAGGAGCCAACGCCAAGCCCTTCATGGAAGGTTGTGCCTTGAGTTGTGCTTTGAGTCCTTCTATGTTATCCACTTCAGTGGAGAGTACCGCATTCATACTCCCATGATCACGTATGTAAGATACTAAGGCACGGGTATCTACTTCACTTACTACAAAAAGACCATATTTTTCAAGGAAAGCTCCCAAGGATTCCTCACTGATAGGACGGGAGCCGAACTCACTAAAGTTGCGACATACCAGACCTGCAATCTTCACCCCATCGGATTCGTTTTCCTCGGAGAAAGCTCCGTAATTACCTATATGAACGGTAGCGGCTACCATGATTTGCCCAAAGTAGGAAGGGTCGGTAAAGATTTCTTGATAGCCAGTCATTCCTGTATTAAAACAGATTTCTCCAAAGGCACTTCCTTCTTTTCCTACAGCTTTCCCATAGAAAACAGTGCCGTCCTCCAAGAGGACAATTGCTGGTTTTTTTTGTGTATATTTCATTAGAATAATCACACTTGTGTTATTGGTGCAAAAATACAATTTTTATTGGAGAAATAATGGTTTTTTAATGAAATTTTGATAGCCAATCTTGCTTTTAAGGGGAAGAGATTTCCTAAATTGGCTAGGACTTGTAAGACTGTGTTTTTCAGTAAGTAACGCCTTATTCCAAATAAAATAGCATTGTTTTTACTCTGTGAATTTTTCTAAAGAGGGGATACCTCTTAGGTCATTTTCTCCTATTTCAGAGAGTGTTACCTCTTGTATCTTGTTATATCCCTTTTGAGAGTTCCAAATATCTTTATTTGCTAATTGTATACTATATTCTTTTCTTTTGGAAAGGGGCTCTCGCGGATCGGGTAGGTTTAGGTAGATCGTATATTTCCCTTTGCTCATACCATGTGGTAGCAAGAAAGTAGTCTTTAGTATACTTGTTTTTCCTGCAAACCAGTAACAAGGGTCATCGGCTAAGGTGATTTTGTATTTTTCATCAGGATTCTCTTGAGATATGAACAATAACTCCACGCTACGAGGGTTGAAAGGAGATGCCCACCCTGTATTTTTTAGTTGTAATTCTATCTGATAGGGACTTCCTATTTTGGGAGTTTTGGAGAAGTAACCCTTGACTAGGGAAAAACGATAACCCAATCGTTTCTGAATTTCATTAAGGCATTTTTCTCCTTTCCATTGTCTGAAAACATCTTCGTGATAGTCCCGATTGAGGTAAGACCAATGATATTGAGAGAATTGAGCTAAAGCATGGTTACATGCCACTAAGGAAGAAAGCGCACAAGTCTCTCCTCCCATCGCAGTATATTTGCTTTCTGCCTCCCAATACTTTCTATAAGCAAGGTTATTAGCAAAGGTACCTCTATCATCTTCGTCAGCTAAAAAACAGTCATTATGGGCGGCAATACGAGCCAGAGGTGTCCCCTTGAAGGCTGTCGAAAGGCTGAGAGTATCCTTTGGCGTGATACCTTGGGTAAGGAGTTTGGCCTGAGGGGTGCGTACAGCAATCATTCTATCAGAGGGGAGCGCATCCAAAAGAGCTACAAGAACACGAGCTCTGGGAGCATACGCTCCCTCTTTAGGTTTGTATACATAATTATCCGTATAGTACCATTCTCCCCATACCCCTACAAAACCTGCCTCCATCAGGCAAATTACGTCTGCATATTCTTGGAGGATGGGTTTGAGTTGAGCTATATGTCTTTGGGTAATCTCCCAAGGGGCATCCCAAGGTCTTTCTTCTCTGGAAGAAGTATAAGCAAAGCGCACAATAGCCTTATTCCCTCCTTCACGTAGCACCTGCATATTGTGTCGGATTCGCTCAAGAAAAGCCTCAGATATAGGTTTGTTACGGAACTCCTTCAGATAGTATATAGTGAACACAAGTGAGATACCTTCCTCACGATATTTCTGGATATCACCAGCCGAGAGTGTTTCGTTCTTATTTGCCGAAAAGCCGCGATGCGTATAGAACCCTCGTTCAGGATTAAGGATAGCTGCTTGGCTTTCGGTATACTGTTTCATCTGCATTTGACTATAATCTGTAGCAGCAGAAGTTGTTGCTTCAGAATTCGTTTTCTCGCAGTGGGCAAAGAGCAGTAAGCAGAATGGTAATAGGAGAATAGGTTTCATGGAGCAACTACTCTTTTAGATTTTTTCTTCTTATGAAGGACACTACACCTAAAACAATGACAAAGATGGCTGCATAATAGACAAAGTTAGGAGTAATCACTTTTTCTCCGCTGGCGTAACTATGCAGGCCAGAGAGGTAGAAATTAACCCCAAAATAGGTCATTAGGATGCTAGCAAAAGCCACTACGCTAGCAAAGTTGAACCCCCATATACCACGCAAAGGAGGAACAATGCGCATATGGATCACAAAGGCATATACCATGATACTCACCAAAGCCCATGTTTCCTTAGGATCCCAGCCCCAATAGCGACCCCAGCTTTCATTAGCCCATTGGGCGCCTAAGAAGTTTCCTATGGTAAGCATGATAAGTCCTACGGTAAGTGCTAACTCATTGACAATGGTAAGTTCTTCCATTACGCTCTTTACCTTTTCTAGGTTCTTTTTATTGGCTATAATAATGAGGAATAGATTGATTACTCCCAGAATCATACCCAAAGCAAAAGGTCCGTAACTACCTACAATTACCGCTACGTGGAGCATCAGCCAGTAGCTATTCAGTACAGGTTGTAAGTTGCCTATGGAAGGGTCAAGCCAGTTCCAGTGGGCAATCATCAGGATCATGGAGGTCACAAAGGCAGTAGAGGCTAGGCTCAGTGGGGAGCGACGTGCAAAGCAAAGCCCAATACCCATAGTAGCCCATGCCACATAGATCATACTCTCATAAGCATCACTCCACGGAGCATGACCCGAGATATACCAACGGAAAGCAAGCCCTGCGGTATGTAGCGCAAAGAGTAAAAAGAGTAGTCCTGTACATACTTGAGTGATGATACGCAGTGCCTTTCGCTCTTTGAAAATACGAGCAATAAGCACGATAAACATGAGTGTTCCTACGTATAAATACCAGCTAAAGAGACTCTTGAAAACATCATACTTGTTGTAAAGTATCTCTGCATTGATTTGTCTTTCTGAAGGAATTACCGCCTTACCTACTGCCCGTTGGTTATCTTTAAGTAGGCTTAGGATTTTTTCTGCTTCGCTGTAATCACCTGTTTCTGTGGCTCTCTTTACCGAGGAGAGGTACCAGCGGAAGGAGTGCTTGATAAAGCCAGCCTCCAAGGTATCCTGAGTATAGCTAGGATTTTCATACATATCCATTGGAGAAATCCATTTGTTATTAGGATTATCCTTTAGTGGGAAAATGCGTAAAATACTCCCTGAAAGGGCACGTTCCAAAAGGTGCATCTTAGTATCTACTTCCTTGAACTCCTTTTGGAATTGGTTGGGGTTGGAGGTAGAATAAGCCTCTACTAGGTAGGGATTGAGTTTGTTGTTATATTCCTTATCCAAGAAGTCCAAAGCACGTACGCGCTTAAGGCCTTTTTCTACGCCTAAGATCTTATGCAGACTGTCGTTGTCTTTTTTGATATAGAAAAAATCCACATTGTACCATAGTTGGCGATTGAGCAGCATGGAGAGGAATACCTGATTGGCATCAAGACCACGGAAAGTATCCGCCTTGCTTACTTTTCTTAGTAGTTCTGAGGCGAAGGTATTGATAGGCTTCATACGACCGTCTTCGTCTTGGATCACCAAGTGGGCAAAGCGGTCGGCATGTTCCTTTTTCACCGTAGTAGCTTTGATAAGGGAGTCTATCTGTGAGGGAGTTAGTTCAAAAGACTCGTGTTGGGCATAAGCACCTACTGAGAAAAACAGTACCAAGAGGGTGAGGACGCCTCGGCGCTTGTTATACAACTTTTTGAGTCTTTGGCTAAGTTGGACAAAGCGTGTCTTTCCGAAAAACATGCTAGCAATAAGACCTATATAGAGTAGGGTATAGCCAATATAAGTGAGCAAGGTGCCCCAAAAATCGTGATTAACGGAGAGGATACTACCTTTTTCATCGGGGAAGAAGTTAGCTTGGAAGAAGCGGTATCCCTTATAGTTGAGGATGTTGTTCATGTAGATGTCGTATTTGAAGGTCTCCTCTGGGGAGGTTACAGTAACTTTACTCTTAAAAGAGGAGTAGCTACGCTCCGTACCAGGGTATTTGTCGGCAATAAAATCGTCCAATTTTACTTTGAAAGGTAGGGGCATACGCACCGAACCATAATTGAGATGGAAGGTAAGTCCGCCTACTTCCACGGAAGTGGGAGGGTTGATAACATCGCGTCTGCCAGGTACCTCTACCTCTTTGGTTTCTCCTGCTGCGGTAATGGTCATAATAAGAGCACTTTGGTCGGAGGCAGTTCGCTTGTTTTTGGGGATAGGAGCCATGATCATCTTTCCTTTCTTTAGAGGTTCAGGCAATACGAATCGCATACCTCCTATATTGTAAAGGCAGCGGTATTGGAGGGGTTGTATGCTGTCTTTGACTACATCAAATATTTTTTGATCCCCCATGGTCATATAACTTCCCATATAGGGGCTGGTGATATAGCTTCCCTCAGGGGTAATCTGAAGATTGATAGCCCCTTTCGTAGGATTGTTTAGAGTAATAGGTAGTCCATGGAAATTCTCGATACTCCCTGCCTTGAGGTAGTGTTCATGCCCTTCTCCGCCTGAACTTTCTACTATCTTAAGATAGTCTTCGCCATTGGCATCCTCCACAAAGGATTCTTCAGCATTGGCAATGAATTGTTTCAATTCTATACGGAAGTCTTTTCCCTTGAAATCCGAAGCCCACTTATAGGAATTGGAGGTGAATTCGGAGAAGAGTACTTCCGTTTGTTTGGCTTTGCGCAAGGGTTGTCCCTCATAGGTGCCATCTACTTGAGCGGTGATATAGGTTAGCTCGGAGGTATAGAAGTCCGCTTCTTCCCCCTCACGGAGGGCAAGCTTGCCCTCATCGCTGATGTAGCGGGTTACGCCCGCCCCTACGATGATAAATATCCATGAGGCATGTAGGACAAAAACAGCCCAATTCTCGCGCTTCAAGAGGCGATAGCGGCCAATATTTCCAATAAAGTTGATGACAAAAAGCGCCATGATGAGTTCAAACCACCAAGCATTGTAGATCCAGATTTTGGCTGTATCGGTGTTATACCAGGTTTCCACAAAAGTACCTAAGGCAAGAGCAGCCCCATAGGCTAAGAAAAGCACTGCCATTAGGCGTGTAGAAATAAGGAATTGCGTGAGTTTTTTAAGCATTTTCTGAATATTTTCAGAGGGCAAAAATACGAAATATAATCATATAAGACAAATACTTCAGGGGTTAGTTTTAGCTATTAGCAGTTAATTTGCACCCTAACAACTAACCACTAATAGTTAACTACTATATAATGTTAATTAACTTCTTTTTATTAGTTTTAATTGTTGATTTTATAACTAAAATGTTGTAATTTTGCGTTTGAAAAATAGGGGGTAGGGATATGAAAGATTTAAGGATTTAGGATATAGAAAAACCCAGTTATAGCGCTGAATCCTTCTAATGTTACTACTTCCTTTCTTAAACTATAATTCTAAACAAATGAAAAAGCAAATCATTCAAGCCCTTTGGGCTATCGCCAATGGCAACCCTCAAGTGCAGGGAGAGAAAACAGTCTATCCTGCTATCCGAGAACAACTCAACGCTATCAAGATGCTTATCTCCTTAGATGATTGGGAGGAAATGCCTCCTATGGAAGCCGCTCCCATGACAGAGACACCTACAGTTGAGTTTGTAGAAATACCTCAAGAGGAAATAGTTACACCTCAGAATGAGACAATTACTTCTTCTAAAACAGTGGAGACCTCTCAAAAACCAGTAGATACTTCTAAAAAGATAGCGGATACTCCTCAAAAGCCAGCAATAATTCCTACTAAAGCAGTGGATACTTCTGGAAATATGGATACTCCCCAAGACGAAACCAAGCCTAGAACTTATCGCAAAGGAACTTATGAGGAGTGGCTTGCTCAAAAGGAATTGCTTGAAAGACTGCTACTTGAAGAAAAAACGAAAAAGATACAAGCCAAATTAGGCAAGATGACTAAGTCTAGAAGTGCGTCACCTGCCTCTTCTGTATAGGAGGTTATATAAGTTGGATAATTTCTGAAACTAGAGCTTGTTTTTTTATTATCTTTGCCCAAAAAAGCAATTATGAAAAAAGCTGCCTTTATAGTGATTTATCTTTCCCTTTTGGGTTGTGCTTCCCGACAGATAGCGACTTCCCACAAAAAAGAGGTCTTATCGCACCAAGAAGAGGTCATCACAAAAATTCCTAATGAGCCCTCACTCAAAGGGCAGGTAAAGCGTTATAAGGAGCGGAGTTATACCCCCATCTTCCAAAAACTATCTCAAAAGGATTCTATTTTTTCCCGATGGAGTGAGACACCTTACTTTGAGATAGAATACTTCTTTGATTCTAAAGGAAATATAGTAAAGGAATATCAGCAAGTGAAAGAGCAAACGGATTCTTTGTATTATATATCCGAGAGTAAATATTTGTATAATGAGAAAGGAAAATTGATGCAAAAAATATTCAAAGAAGGAGATTTTCTTCAAACATATAATAACCAATATAAGTATATATATTATACGAATTATATTTACGATGATAAAAATAGGTTAATGGAGGAAGAAAAATGTGATTCGGATTTACTCAAAGGAGAAAAAGCTATATATACTTATGACGAATATGGTAATATTATATAAAAAATTTTATTTACTGATAAAAATAACTATTTCTATAAAGAAATATATAATTATGATAATGAAAGTAGACAAATAAGTTATAAAAAAATATATGTAACTAATGGATATAAAGATGAAATAAAAAAGAATACATAGAAATATGATAATTTAGGGAGAATTATTGAAGAATATATTTATGAATTGAGCGCAACGCAATATAAAGAAGGAACACTTATATATAATAATGCTATAAGATATTATAAATATAATACCAATGGTAAACTCTTTGAGATAATGGATCAATATCTTAGTGATAGTATACTAGCTCAAGGTGCCACTCATGGACATACTTATTATGCGTATGATTTAGAAGGTAATCTATTATGTAAGTCTAATTTTGGAGATGGGAAACTTCGTTGGCGTGAATGTTATGATGCGTGTCAGCATCTTGTAGAAGAGGTTTATGTTAGTCAAGAAGGAGAAACTTATAGAAAGCAACACTATTATCAAGAGGATACATATCACAATCTTGTAGAAAGGCTTATTATAAGTGATTCCCCCGTAGAATTATCTAGATACGAAATAGAATATTATAGGGAATAAAATTGTCTTTAGTCGTTTGTCATTTATCATTATTTTTGTATTTTTGCGCAAATAAAAAATAATATGGAATTATATTACGCTTTTTCGGTGATTATTGTATTGGCCGCTTTGTTTTCTTATGTAAATGTTAGATATGTAAAGCTCCCTATGACTATCGGAATTATGGTTATTGCCATGATGGTGTCGGTAGGGATACGCCTTTTCGGGGGTGCTGTCTTCTCGGATCTCGCGCATAAGTTAGAGGCTTTCTTACAAGGGTTTAACTTCACAGAAATCCTAATGAGTGCCATGCTTAACTTCTTACTTTTTGCAGCGGCTTTGCATATCAATGTCTCCGACCTAAAAGAATACAAACTTCCGATCCTTACTTACGCAACGGTAAGTGTAGTGCTCTCAGCTTTTATCATCTCAGGATTGCTTTACTATATTGCCCATTGGGTTGGCATTGATATTCCTTATGTATATTGCTTGCTTTTTGGAACACTCATCTCACCCACTGATCCCATTGTGGTTTTGGGCGTACTCAAGCAGGCCAATGTGCCTAAGCGTATTGAGACAAAGATCACAGGTGAATCCCTTTTCAATGATGGGGTAGCGGTAGTGATGTTTGCCGTAGTACTTAAGCTGGCTACCGATGCTACTTTCGAACCTTCGTTCAATACTATCACTAAGCTCTTTCTCTTGGAAGCAGGGGGAGGGATATTCTTAGGGGCTATCTTGGGTTGGATCGCCTCCGAGATGATGAAGAAGGCGGATGACTACCACGTGAGCGTATTGGTAACCCTTGCGGTGGTAATGGGCGGTTTCTTGATAGCTAAGGCTTCCCATGTATCATCACCTTTGGCTATGGTGATTGCGGGACTTTTTGTAGGGAATGTAGGTAAGAAGGCCAGCAGTGAGGAGAACAGGGATTACCTGAGTAAGTTTTGGGCGATTGTCGATGAAATCATGAATGCTATTCTCTTCCTTTTTATCGGGTTTGAGATGCTTTTGATAGATAATTTAGACAAGCAGTTCCTCTTGGGGGGTATTGCCATTGCGGTATGTCTTTTGGGGCGTGCCTTGGCTATCTATATTCCAGCCCAGACGATTCTGCGCAAGGTGAGTTCTTATTCACGAGGTTCCCTTATTACCATGGTATGGGGAGGGGTACGAGGAGGCGTTTCTATCGCCTTGGTACTTTCTATTCCTCAAGATCAAGGGACAATGAAGGAAACCCTCTTACAAATTACTTATATCGTGGTGCTTTTCTCCATTTTAGTACAGGGACTTACCGTGGGTAAGGTTGCCAAAGATGCCTTGCACCGAGACGAGGTGATGATTCGCCTTAAGCGTATAAAAGCGGCACATCAGCGCAAGTTAAATACTCAAAACGATTTGTAAATGAGATGAATACACGCAATTGGTTACATATACTTAACCTCTTCGCCTTCGTCTGTCTCTCCTATGCTCAAGAAAGGACAGATTGGGAGCGTGAATATCTGCACAAGGGCGTGAAAACACTTCGTATCAGGGGTTACCATGTCAAGGAAAATGGCACAGTAGCTCAAAAGGGGCCGCTTATCGCCGAGATGAACATAGAAAAGACCTTTGATGCACAGGGTAATCTTGTCAAGGAAATATTCTTCGATGAGCGCAATGCCGAAACACTACGCTATGAATACACTTATAGCAAGCAGAAAGTAAAAAAATACAAAATACACTTGGATCCTAAAAGGGAAAAAGTAGGTATTACCGTGTTCAATTGTGATGGAAGGGGCAATGTAACTAAAGAGGAGACTTATGACCAAGAGGGGACGTTACAGTATTCCGCCTTTTTCGTCTATGATCAGGCAGGAAGAGAAACCGAAAGTAACTTCCTACGCGATGATTTCTCTGCCAAGTTCAATTCTACCTATGACCATAAGGGGCGCCTCTTAGAACAGGAACAACATATAGTGGATAAGGGGGAGAATATTCTCAATAAGGCTAAATATCGCTACAATAGCCATGGGGATTGTGATAGGATTATCTCGCTGTTGAATAAGAATTTTGCTCAGAAGAAGAGTTTTGAGTACAAATATGATAAAAAAGGGAACTGGATTGGACGCTTTGAATATCAAGACGGTAAACCTATGACTATTATTGAACGACAGATAGAATACTTTTCAGTGAAAAGTGAAAAATGAAGAGTGAAAAGTAAAGCCAGCGAATACTTGGAGCTGGGTATGTGGGTGAAAAGTTATAGACAATTGGAAGCGGGTTGTGAAAAAATGATATGAGCAGGTGTAGGGGCAAAATTGCGTAAACAAGGTAGAGACGTGAGTTTATTGCGTCTTTATTTGTAGATATTTATGATATCTCTATTTGTTGTACCTTATAAAATAAAATTATAATATGTATAGAATCCTCCTTGTTTTTTTAGCACTTCTTTTGTGGGGTTGCCCTAAGCACACACCCACTATTAATGAGGTACCGCTAACGGATCAAGTAGAGCAAGCGCTCTATAAGATCATTAGTTGTGCACGTTTTAACTTAGATGAGCGAGCAAAATTTGTTAAGTGTGGCTATTACTACACTCATAACGCTTGCCCTATAGAGGAGAATCCTTTCGGAAAGGTGGATTTGTATCTTTATCCTAAGAATGAACAGTTTGATCTCAAGGTGGTGCAGGCGGCTATGTATGGTGATTATGAACAGGAATGGGTCGATGTGGTCTTTAATCCTATCAAGGATATGTCGCCTGTGCAAATTGCCCAAAACTTCAATGCCCTCCTTGTGGTTATAGATAAGAAATACCTAAAATCGTCCGCTACGGCTGAGACAACAGACCCTGCAGAGATCATTACCTATAGCCTTAAGGATAGCAAATGGACTAAGGGGGCACCCTTAGAAATCTCCAATGACACATGGGGAAAGTACCAAGACAAGATAAATCAAGAGACGGAACAGCTTATCAGCCCCTATAAAGATAGACTGCCAATTACAGTTACTTCCCTTTTTGTTAAGCGTATGGAGTCGGTACATTATCTCTTAACCAAGGGCAGATCAGCTGACGCAGACCTTAATGGGGATGGTAGGCAGGATTATGTGTATATCTTCACCCCCAAAGACAGCGAAGTAAGTACTACATTGTTCGCTCTGCTTCTAAGTGATGGGAAGGATAGCTACCAGTTGCTTTATGAGCACTGTTATTACCCCTATACACTTATGTATAACAGCCAGTTTAATCTAGTAACCAAAGGGAAATACTTCACCATAGAACAACACGTCAAGTATTCAGAAGAGGACAGTGATAATAACAAAGACTATTATATTACCTTTCAGGTAGAGGGAGACAAGGTCTTACTGCATCGTTTAGGAATGATCACTTACCAAGATGGGAAAAAAGAACTTCAACTCTCTACCAAAGACTTTGGTGAAGTTCCTTTTGAAGAATTCTGGGGATTTTTAGAAAAAAATCTCTAGGAGACTTTCTTTAGTGACTGAATTTGAAAATCAATAAATTGCGTCTTTATGGAAGACTATACTAAACAAGGAATAGTCTTGGGATAGAGACGCAATTTATTGTTTCTTAAAAAGTTAGCAAATAGTATTTTAACTATTGATTTGTATTATAGAACCTTGTAACAACTCTATTTTTGAAAAGTTATTGAATATCAAGTTACATAGTTTGCAAAACTATTACCTTTCAATTACTTTAAAGGTAGTATTAGGAACATTAATTACCATATAATTAGATGAATTTAATTCAATGAAACGATTCATAGGAGCACAATATTTAAAAAAATATTTATCATTAGGTTGATTTACGATGAACGAAATTTTATTTTTAAGCAAATAAATTTTTCTTATTTCATTATATTCAAGAATGACTTCAATAGCATCTTTTTTTCTGTCATTTTCTAAAAGAGTGGTACTTTCTTTACAAGGGCTATTTACGTATATATATGTTTTTAATAGTGGGGGTATATGTCCTAATTCATTTACTAAGAAAATGTTATCAAAAGTTTTAACAGGAAGGGAAAAATCAATTTGAATAGTGTCTCCTACATGATAGGTTTCTTTTTGAGGAATAAATCTAAAGTCTTTTGATTCATAATGATTATGATCATGATTATTTCCACAAAGCCCAGTCAAAAATATACTAAAAACAGGTATAATAAAAAATTTCATAATTAATATCCATAAGCGTTAAACAATAATTCTATATCTTGACTTTGAGAAGGATGATTTCGTTTTAGTAAGTGTTTAAGATCATAACCTGTATAAACATCTTTCTGCAAAGCATTAAATAGGTCTTTTATACTAATTTGTACATTATCAGTCCCTCTAGAGATTAAGAAATTAGGGTCAGTACCTTTTTTTAAGAAAACACTATCTGTTACCCCGTCTGTCAAATCCCACATTAATCCATGTAAAAACCAACCTTTCAATCTTGTGTTTTTTTCCTCTGTAGGAGTAGTGTACATCTCAAAATTTTCACAAGAGTAATTAGCGTCTGAATATCTATCATAGATGGATTTATTTTCTATAAAATTACCCCATCCTTCACATAAGGCAATAAGCATTGCATCTTTAGGGTAAGGGTAGGTACCATTCCTATAGGGATCTTTAAAACCTGAATCTACAATATTCTCAGTTGTTTTATGGGTAAAATAATTCCAAAAATAACTACCTGTTTGTCGAGCATGAATGGAATGAGCTAGTTCATGGAAGACAAGTTTTTCTAGTTTCTTCTGTCCATCATTATTGAAAGTAAAGATAACATCAGGAAGTAAACTTTTACGAATAGCAAGAGTTTTTGCAATAGGAATAGTTAGAGGAGTTAAAAAACGAAACCAACCTGAGAAAAGATTTCTATAGATATAGGGAGAGTATCCATTTACTTGTAGCATAGGAGTCATTCCATTGTTCTTATCACCTCCAAACACCCAAATATTGAGTCTGTTAGCTCTTTGTCCTATTCCTTGAGCAACCATATATTCATTAAAGTATTGTAAGGAATTATGAGCAATAGCCTTACGCCATATATGTTTATCACTATAATCTATATTAAAGGTTCTTCCATTGTTACTCCTTCTAATATTTCCTATTTTATCACTTACTCTGATGCCTAAGAGTTCATTCCAACTACTTCTAATAGTAGCATTAGCACCCCTAAAGGTGATATAAACTCCCATTTCTCGTCTGAAACGTTCTCTACAGCGGAAATAACCATTATTATCAGTATAACAATAAGCATTAAAAAACCAATTATAGATCTCTATTTCAGCATTACGTAAAGGTTCGTAGATTCCTGTTTCCGCATTTTGCACTCTTACATTACCTTCAGGGTAATAACGTTTATTGAAAATACCAAATAGAGATTGACTATTTTTTAAAACATCATCAGTAGAGAGTTCTTTTGTTGAAAAACTTATACTTTCTGCTTGTATACTATGTTTATCTGAAGCCTGAATATGTCTTATGTCTATCATTGGGAACTTCTCTATTCCTTCATCAGTAACAAGATAATTAGATACTATTTCTATGGTTTCATCAAGATCATCCTCTTCTATGAGAAAAAGATCTTCTAACTTCTCATAAGGAACATTAGGCATAGGCTCTGATGCAGGAATAGACGCATAAAGAACAGGGTAGTCAGGATTTTTTGTCCTTTTATCTATATAGATATTTCCATATTGTTTTATTTCATAGTCCATAGGGAACTCACGACATACAAATTTCCTACTGGAGATGATTTCATTTAAAATATCTAAATGATCATCATTCTCCGGCAAAAACACCACATAATAATGAGTGGGAGTAAGATTATCTATATTTTCTAAGATACTCTTTCCATCAAGAGTTCGTATTTTTGAAAGGGTAGTTTTGTTCTTAGATTGAGCTATAATACTTAGTGTTCTTTTCATATTCTCAAAAGAATATGGATTTTTTAATTTGGCTCCTAAGATTAACTCTTCACCTCTTTCTTCATACATGGAAAGGATAGTTTCAGATTGATTAGATGTATTTTCCTCATCTAAATTTTCATGCTTGTTACAAGCTATAATGGATAATAGAGCAACTATAATCCAAAAATTTACTTTTGTTTTTTCATAAGAGTAGAATTTATTTGGGAGCAAAATTATATTTTTTTTCAATACAAGAATAAATTTTATAATTTAATTAACTATATATTTAAGACTAATCCTTAAGCTTTTTTTCTATTTGTTCCCGCTCTACAGTATAAGGAATCTCCTTGGTGAGTGCTATTTTATATTGTTCTTTAGCCTCTTTGTACTGCCCATTTGCCCAATAGGCTTCCCCCAATAGGTAATAAGCTTTCCAATAATCAGGGTTTAGGCTCGTAAGAAAAAGATAATCAGTGGGTTGTACAGGTGCTTTCTCTCGCAGTTGTTCAGTGAGTTGCTGTTCTAGCTGTCGGTATTGCTCATAATTCTTATAGGCTTGGGTTTGCACAAAAGGATCAGCAGGGATATTCCGCTGGGTCTGTGGATATACTGTATGAGGAGCAAATGTTTCTCCTTTGAAAATCTCCTTGAGGTCATAGGCTATGTATTCCCCCAGCTGATAGGGAGCGGTGGATACCCAAGCGATACGCTCCTCGGGTGAGAAGATCACACTATGATAGGCCAAGAGTTGATTGAGTGCCTTTTCATTCCCATAGCCAATAGCTTTGCCCTTTAGTCCGTCAGTATTACGCAAGATTGCGGCTATATGGGTAGGGGTAAGTCTCTTACCTTGGGTAAGTTCTTGGAGCTTTTTATAGCGATAGGCGGTATGGGTTTGTTGGATTTGTTTGCGGTTCTTTTTGTCCTTGGCATAGGGGGTACTTTGGAAGTGATTGGTACAGAGTAGCAGCCCATTAGTTACTTCATATACGCCGAATTTCTTGGGAGAGACTTCTATAATAACCGCTTTTCTTTCTTTGGCACTACCTACCATAATCGCCTCGGAGACAAATACTTTTCGTTTTTTGGCAATAGTAATAGCTTTCTTTGTGGTGGAGGCGAATTGTAATATTTCTCTACATAGGAGCGAAATAGGTGTACGTGCCTTCAGTGGTATATTCGACTTACCTGCATTGATCGTTACTGTAAGTCCTTCGGTATTCATACCCGACATGACTCCGATCATACCTCCCCACGCATAGGACATAAAAGGATAACCCTCGGTAGGCCGAACAAAACGGACGAGCTTTTCAGTAGCGAAATCGTCGGAGAGGTAAAAGTCAAAATTACGTCCGATAAGGAGTTGCTCCCCTTGAGTGTGTGAGCCCCAAGCGGCCAAGGAGGAACAGCCTACCAACATCAAGTCTTGTAGGGCATGACCTATATCGTGTGCCGAATGCAGGTACAGACTGCGTTCGTACTTGGGGGCAATGTAATCAAAAAGGCTATCCGAATAGCGGGATTGTCCGTAAAGTTCTGCTCTATAGCTAGGGAGTATATACTTATCAATATCCCGATTGAACCATTTGAGAAATTTGTAGAGAAAGTGTTGTTTCCGCTCGGAGGGGACAAAATCTTTTAGTTTGCTGAATAACAAGCTGTCTTGTCTGTAATAAAGTCTTTGGGTGAGTGCCCCTGAGTTGAGCCCCAGTTGCAGAGGGTTGCCCGAAAGGTATAGTTCCCATATACCTTGTTGGTTTCTAATAAGGTAGTTATCCTCAAAGTAGTATAAAGAATCCTTAATGTTCTCTACCACGGGTATTTGTGCGGGATAGGAGGAAACATCGGGAGGAGTGATGCTTTTGTGAAGTAGTCCGCATGAGCTCAGCAGTAGGAGTAGGAGGTAATGAGGTTTCATAGTGTTTTGAGCTTAACAATCCCCCTTGGGGTGCAGTAATAAGTGGGTATCGGCAGGGGAGAGGTAAGGAATTCCTAGCCCCAAGCCACGTAGTACAAAGAGTATTCCAACGACAATGACTACCATGGGGAGCCACTGGTTCAGCTGGCGACGCAAGCCCACAGGCAGGAAATCTCCTAAGACGACTAGCAGTAACATCAGCGGAATGGTACCTAGCCCAAAGGCAGTCATATAGCCCATACTATCCCTCAAGTTTCCCATAGCCAAGGCGCCAAATAGTGCCGTATATACCAATCCACAAGGTAGAAACCCATTGAGAAAACCTATGAAGAGCGAACTTGATAGGGTCTTTTTTGTTAGTTGTCGCCCTAAGGCATTTTTCAGCAAGGCAAAGCCTTTGAGTAAGGGATTCTGTATGCCCTTTAGTGAAATATGTAAGAGCGAAAAAAGTCCCATACCTATCATGACAAGACCTGCCAAGATAGAAAATTCTTGTTGGTATTCAGCTATAAAAAGCCCTTCTCCCACTATGCCAAAGAGCAGTCCTATAAGGGTATAGGCGAGGGTTTTTCCCAAGAAATAAGCCCCTAACTGTATCCAGCGGAAGACCTTTCGCTGTCTTTGTAAGGGCAGTAAAAGGGCAATAGGACCACACATGCCTACACAGTGCAGACTGCCAATGAGTCCCAAAGAGAAAGCAAGGATGAACATCTAATAATTGACTTTGTCAAACAAGCTTAAGTAATTCTTTCCCTCAAAGCCGTATTCCACACGAATATTCCAACGTCCTTCCTTGAGTAGGTTGTCGGGAATCATTAGCGAACAACCATCAAGGGCGGTGATAGGTAGGGTGAAGTCCAATTTGCTATCCGATGGGCGATAGCAGAAGATCACACCAATCACCTCTTTACCTATTACGGCAGTAGGGAAATCAAGGCGAATACCCTCTTTGGCGCCTGGCGTATAAGCCATATCCACTTGCATATGCGCCTCTAAGGTCTGTTTTTCGGCATCTATATTTTTTTGAAAATCTAACTCTTGAGCGTAATAGTTCTCGGTAACTAGCTCATGATCATACTTTTTATCCACTAAAGTAATGACAAAGAAGTATGTAATAAAGCCTGCAAAGGCCAAGATAGCAAGAAGAATGCCTGTACCCCAAGTAAATTTCATAGGTGTCTTTTTTTGTGAGCAAATTTACTACAAAAAAAGGAATTGTAGCTCATAATTATATAGATTTTTTTGATAGTGATTTTATCGGTTCTGAGAAATATTTAGTACCTTTGCCCAAAAATTTGAACTATGAGTTACAATGTATGAAACACAGTTTGTTTATATTATTCTTTATAGGCTTGTTGAGTTGTTCTAATAGAAAGAATAATGAGCAGAGGATTCAAAAAACGCCTCCTCAAGAGAGTTTTACTCAGCCTAAAAATACAGATGAACAACAGGAGGTGCTTACTATGAAACCTTACAAAACCTTAGAGGATGATATCCTGATGCTTAAAAATGTGGCTTTCTGCAAGTGCTTAGGACAAGAACACACACGTATAGGAAAGCAAAACCCTCATGCCTATACATGGATACCAGATGGCACTTTAGGAGGATATGTACAGTGTAGTAATTTAGATTTGGAGTGGATTGTTGCAAATCCTACCCTCGATAGGCTCGTAAGCCAATGGTTAGACAAGCCTTATTACAATATGTATCAAAGAAATGCGCCACAAAAAGCATATCCTACTTATATGAAGTGCTTGGATTTCTACAATAGTGAGGGACTAAAGGAGTATTTGGATTCGGCCAGCAAAGAGCTAAAAGAGCGATATGCAGACAATCAGCAGTATATAGCTCCTGATACAAAAACAGCGCCTGCTCCTTATTACAAGAAACCTCTCTTACAGAAAAAACATAAAACAGTAGAAGACAAATGGTTGCTGCTTAAAAATATAGCCTTTTGTGATTGCATGGAGTATGAAGCAGAACAAATCAGCCAGCAAGCACCTGACCAATATCATTTGGCTTTTGATAATAGCATAGCCGCTTATAGTAGTGCTTTGGATAGTAGTCTTACAAAAGAAATTCCAGCACTGACTGGGCTTGTAGAGAAGTGGCATCAAAAACCATATAAAGCTAAACCCTTAGAAGGAGATACAGCAAAAACCTATCTTATTATCATGAAGTGTATAGACTTCTATAATAGTAAAACTCTTGAAAAATATATAGACTCTCTTAAACAATTGACAACTAACAACTAACGACTATGTTGCGTTTTCTTATTGCATTTTTTTCTTTTTCTCTATTGTATGCCCAGCAGAAGGCAGCCCCACAAAGGGAATTCCCCAAGGATTATTTTGGTTCACCCTTGGATATTCCGCTTTCTTATGCAGGGAATTTCTGCGAATTGCGCCCCAACCACTTTCATGGAGGCTTAGATATCAAAACCGATGGTAAGGAAGGGCTCAAGGTATATGCTGCTGCAGAGGGCTTTGTTTCTTGTATTAAGGTGAGTACCTATGGCTATGGCAAGGTGATGTATATAGACCACCCCAATGGCTATACCACTGTATATGCACACTTGCAGAAGTTTGCCCCTGAGATAGAGAAATTTGTCAAGGAACGCCAATATCTGTTGGAAAAATACGATGTGGAAATAGAGTTCAAGCCTACTGATTTTCCTGTCAAAAAAGGGGATTGGGTAGCCCTTAGTGGGAATACTGGCGGCAGCGCAGGCCCTCACCTGCACTATGAAATACGTGATACACAAACCACCAATGCCTATAACCCTTTGCTCTTTGGTTATCCCTCCGAGGACGATATAGCTCCCTTGGTATATAAGCTCGTGGCCTACCCCATAGGGGAGGAGTCCGCTATTGAGGGTATACAGGAGGAGCGCAATGTACTCTTGGGCAAGGATAAGAATACGGATGAATACCTCACTTCCAAGATTACTGCCCAAGGGCGTATAGGCTTGGGCGTATATACCTTGGACAAGATGACGGGCACGCGCAACTCCTATGGGGTGTATAAGATCTCCCTATGGGTCAATGGCAGTGAGAAACTCTCTTATACCTTTGATGAACTTGTTAAGGGTGAAGATCCTTATCTGAATACGCTTATTGACTTCCCTCTTTATGTGAAAACAGGAACGAGGGTACAGCGCTTATATAGAGAACCTCAAAATAAGCTCTCTATCTACACAACTCCACAGGAAAGTGATGGAATTATCCAAGTGGAGGACGGTATGACTTACCTTGTAGAGGTTAAGATAGAGGACTTCAATAAGAATATCACCACTCTCAACCTTACCATAGACGGTAAAAAAGAACCTATCACAGGATTAAGACCTGAAAGCAAAGGTACACCTCTTGTTGCCAAGCGTGATAATATGTATAAAACGGAAAATATGACCGTATATATCCCCGAAGATACCTTTTTCCAAGATACTTTTATTGAGGTAAAACAAAAAGGGGATACTCTTTCGGTTGTGGCTCCTACCCAACCTCTCAAAAATCAATACAATGTCGTATTTGACGCTTCCAAATATACCGAAGCACAACTCCCTTATGTGTGTGTTGCCTCTGTAAAGGGTAAAAATTCTAAGAAATATTACCAATACACCTATCATAAGGACAATATTGTTTCGGCAAAGGTGAAGACTTTAGGGCGTTTTGTGTTGGCAACTGATACAAAAGCACCTGTGATAAAGCCACTAAACTTTTCTAAGGTAAAGAATAATATTGCTAAGCTCGACAAACTCAAGGTGAACGTTACTGATGATTTCAGTGGTATAGGCAAATTCTCCGCTACAATCAATGGCAAATGGGTACTTATGGAGTACGAGCATAAGGATAAGACACTCACATTCACCCTAGCCGACCGCTATTTCACCTCCGACGAGGACTATACCTTTGAACTTACCGTTTCCGACAAAGTGGGCAACGAAAGTGTACTTACCATTCCTTTGGTATATAAACCATAATTTAGTGACTAATGACAAGTGACTAATTTCTATTTGCTGGTGTTTGTTTGGTAGTTCGTGTCTATGTCTTATAAAAAACTGTAAAAATCTGAGGATAGTTTTTTGTTATCTCGAACTTACGTTAATAAAATGCTTTGAGTTTTTGCTTTTGATGTAAATTAAAAATAAAAAATTAGAAGTTATTAGGTTTGTTTAGGGAAAAATCGTAAATTAGCGTCTTGATAATCTTCTTTTGAGATGAAAGCAATCTTACGCTGTTTATTTCTACTGATAGGAATACAAATAGCTCAGGCACAGGACAATCTGCAAGCGATATATGCACACTTTGCCCCCTCTTCCGTAGTATGGTCTCTTACACTTCCTCATACAAAGGAGGCGCTTCCTATCCATTGGCAAGAACGCCAAGGGAAATTCAACAACAAAGGGTATCGTTCCTTTGTAGGCTACTATTAGGAGACCTTTGTAGGTACCCTTTCCCTTAGTGAGCAAACGCTCTTTGGGGAAATCCTCTACGGAGGGAAGGACTATGTATTGACCGTTTCTGATAAAGGAGTTCTAGAACTCACCCAAGAGCGGAAAACACGTTGTGGGGCAACAACTATTCAGAAGAAAAATGCTCCTAAAGCCAACCGTGGCGTGGGTTTTCGTAATATGTTTCCCGAAAGTGATGAGGACAAAAATGACCCTCCTATCACCCAGCCCAAGCCATATAACTTGCTTTACCCCAATAGCTTAATTCATACCGATGGAGTATGGCGTGAGTATCGTTTGGCTATGCCTGTGGATTATAGCTATTACGTTATGAAGAAACCTTTCAATAGGGATAAGGCTAAGATAAGGGCTTTTTGGTATGCTACTGAGACTTTTCTTAATGAACTCTATGGCAACGATATAGGGGTTCATTTTGAACTGATAGATGATGATCAACTGATCTTTACTTCCCCAGAAGAAGCACTTTTCCCTAATATACAGGGAGGAAATGAAGTGGTTAATAATGGTACTATTGTCTTTAACAAAAAATACGACCCTAAGAAATATGATTTGGCGGTTATTCTAACCAACTTTAGGGAGCGTTACAATGGTTTAGCAGCGGTATATGCAGCCTATCAGGAGCACCAGAAAGCGTGCGCTGCCGCTCGTCCCGTTGGCCCCTCTACCATAGCACATGAGATAGGACACATGTTTGGTGCCGACCATACTTTCTCCAACGGAGGACAATATTCTGAAAAGACAGAAACCGATAGTGGACAGTCTATCATGAGCTATGGCCATGAGTACCCCCGCGATTTCTTCTCTCTCATTAGTGTTCAGATTATTCGTGCTTTCTTAGGCAATTCCATGGCGTACTATGCCGATAAAGCCTATACCCAAGAAAAGGGAAAGAGGGTAGAGGGTACCGGAAGTAACCTAGTATACGGGGTTAAGACACAAAATAGGCCACCTTCCTTGGAGCGGGCACGCCTTAAGCAGGAATATGTAATACCTCAAGACACCTACTTCCAGTTCTACCTCACAGCTACTGATCCCGAAGGGGATGCGCTTACCTATATGGCACATCCTGCTGATAGGCGCTTTCATTCTTCCCGATCCAATGCGCAGTTTCTCACTTATAAAGGCTCAGCAAACAATCATATCCGTTTCCAAGAGGAATGGTTGGAGGTGGAACGTAATACCTTTGCCGTGGCCAAGGGTACAGTCTCCTATCATCCTGGTACATTTACTTTTTGGTTGGGTGTGGCTGACCATAATAAGGACAATCCTCATCATGTTCCCCAATATGATGTAGTGGAAACCAAAGTCAAGATAGTAAAAGGGAAACCCTTTGAGATACAAGGGTTTGATAATGGAGCCAAGTACAAGCCCAATAAGGTGTATCATGCAGGCGATCGCCTTACGCTTCATTGGCAGGTGGATACAGATATTTTTTTTCCAGAGAGCAAAGTGCGTATTCTCCTCTCTGATGATTCAGGGAAGACCTATAAGTATGTCCTTGTAGGGGAAGCCCCCAATAATGGTAGTTGTGAGATAACGCTTCCCAATGTATCCATTGGTACCACTCATGGGTATTTTGGTAATCCCAAAGGGCAGGGAGTCATCAAGGTAGAAGTAATCGATGGTTTAGCTTATGCCCTTTCTACAAAATCTCCTTATAAGGACGGAGGGTTTATCCTAGAGAAAGACAATCAGTCGCCAGCCCCCCTACAATTTGTCGCAGCTTCCTTGCCTAAGGATGTTTCAGTAGGAACAGAGACAGATGTTCCTGCGGTGCAGTTACCTACTGCCACAGGCGGCTGTACAACCCCTGTGGTAAGCTACCAAGATCACCGCAATACGACTGGCTATGCGCCCAATACAGCGATAGAACGTACTTTCAGGGCGGAGGATAGTTGTGGTAACTATATCACTCATACCCAATTGATACTCATTGGGGAGAACAAGATAAGTTTCCCTACTTCTAAGCCTGAAGGGGGAGAAACACCTGCGCCCAAGCCCCAACCCAAGCCTAAGACAGAACCTTTGGCCTTTGTGAGTGGTTCACTCCCTTCACAGCAGCTTACGGTTTCTTGTAGGGAGGCTGTTCCTGCTCCTGCCACTCTAGCCCTACAAGGGGGGTGTGGAGTCATTACTGAAACTATGCAACAGCAGCCAGTAGCAACAACTGAGGCTTGTTATGCTATCAAGCGAACTTATATCTTTACAGATGAGTGCCAGGCCGATCTTACTTTTGAACAGATAATTATGATTAAGGACGAACAGCCTCCAGTCTTTGTGGAACCTTTGCCTAAAGACTTAACCATAGAGGAGGGAACACCTATACCACTACAGGCGAACCTTACGGCTACCGATAATTGTCAAGGGGTAAGAGTAACTACTTATCAGCAACAACAACTTAAAGGAGGAAGGCTCGCTAAGGTGATTTACCAATGGGTGGCTGAGGATAATTGTAATAATAGAACCACTCATACACAGGTTATTACCATTACCCCCAGAGCACCTCTTAGTTTTTTGACAGCAAACCTTCCCAAGGATATAGAATTATCTTGTACGGAGACACTTCCCGAAGCAATAATATTGCCTACTGAAGGGGGATGCCCTCCTATAACCCTCACTTATGAGGATATAAAACAACCTGGTTCTTGCCCTCACTCCTATGCTATTATGCGTATATATACGGCAACAGATCGTTGTGGTGTAGCCATACACTATACGCAATTGATAAAGGTGGTGGATAATACTCCTCCTGTCTTTGTAGGTACGCTTCCACAAGATAGGAGTATAGAGGAAGGCAGCCCTCTGCCTGATGAGCAAACCCTTACCGCAACCGATGATTGTGGCGAGGCAACCGTTGTGTTCCAAAAAACAGAAGTAGCAGGCACTCCTACCAAAGTGTTATACCAATGGATAGCCACTGATGCCTGTGGTAACAAGACAACCCATACCCAGACCATCACTCTAGTCCCTAAACCCAAACCCGATCCAGCGCCAACTCCGGAACCTGATCCTAAACCAGCACCAACTCCGGAACCCAAACCTGAGCCAGTGCCTACTCCGGAACCCAAACCTGAGCCAGCACCGACTCCGGAACCCAAACCTAAGCCAGTGCCTAGCCTTGATCCACAACCTATTCCTGATAGAGTAGAAGAAATCAAACAGATAGAGGTATATAATGGTGTATCTACTGAAAACTACTTTAGAGTAGAGAATACAGACCCTAATACGCCTATTGAGGTGGTGATCTTCAATGAAATGGGACTTATTGTATATAAAAGTACTCATTACCAAGACCAAGGAGATCTATTTACAGGTTATGCTAATGTAAAAGGGGTCGTTGCTAGCGGACAGCGTCTTTCTTCAGGTACTTATTTCTATATACTTTCCTATACCCATAGTGGAAGGCAGGAAACAAAAAAAGGATTCCTCTATTTAAGGTAAAGGAGAAAAGGTAAAAAGTAAAACTAACCATAGGATGGACAGTTGCGTAAGCACCTAAAGATAATGACCAATGACAAATAGTTTATTCGTCATTGGTCATTAATCACTTGTTATTGATCTTTATTATTTGTCACTTGTCATTAAGTTAAAGCTACGCTTAACAAAGGCGGTTAGTGCTTCTCCCTTGAGCAAACCTTGAGATAGGCGCGCTAAGTCAAAGGATTGACTGATAAGTGCCTTACGAGCAGCCTCATCAGTAGTGGAGAGGATTTGACTGGCTAAGGGGCTATTGGTATTCACTACCAAATTGTACATCTCTGGGAAGCCTCCGAAGCCCATACCCCCGCCTACGACTTGCATCTCTTTCATACGACGTATGAATTCGGGTTGGGTGATACGGAAAGGAGTTGCTTCGCTATCCAAGGCTTCTGGTTGTACCGTATAGGCGGTATTCTCTATAGCAGTGGTTACAAAGTCCTTGAGCTTTTCGGTTTCCTCCTCAGAAAGTTTGGAGATTTGTGTATCCTCTTTCTTGATGAGGTTCTCTATGGAATCTGCATCTACACGGGCGAAGGAGATTTTCTCTTGAGTAGTCTCCAATTTCTGAATTAGGTGAGATACCAGTGGAGAGTCCAAGAGGAGTACCTCATAACCTTTAGCCTCTGCTTCCGCGATGTAGCTGTGTTGGGCTTCCTTGTTGTTGGCATAGAGGATGATAGTTTGCTCGTCCTTATTGGTTTGTAATGGTTTTATCTTTTCTAAAAGCTCTTCGAAGGTATAGTATTTGTCATTTACAGTAGGGTATAGCGCAAATTTCTGAGCCTTCTCAAAGAATTTTTCTTCGGAGAGCATACCATATTCTATCACGATTTTGATATCGTTCCATTTCTTTTCGAAATCTTCGCGATTTTCCTTGAAAAGAGATTGCAGTTTATCGGCTACCTTACGAGTTACATAGCTAGAGATTTTCTTTACATTTCCATCGGATTGGAGGTAGGAACGAGATACATTTAGTGGAATATCAGGGGAGTCTATCACCCCACGTAAGAGGGTCAAGAACTCAGGGACAATACCTTCCACATTGTCAGTTACAAAGACTTGGTTTTGATAAAGTTGGATTCTATCCTTTTGCAACTGCATGTCATTGCTTAGCTTAGGGAAATAGAGTATCCCTGTAAGGTGGAAAGGATAATCTACATTCAGATGGATGCTGAACATAGGATCTTCGTACTGCGTAGGGTAGAGTTCATGGTAGAAGGCCTTGTAATCCTCATCGGTAAGCTCTGAAGGCTGTTTAGTCCAAGCGGGATTAGGGTTGTTGATGATATTATCTACCTCCTTATATTCTGTTTTGTAGTCCTCAGGAGCGTTTTCAGGGCGGGGGAGGGCTTCCTTGCGCATGCCTAGCTTGATAGGAATAGGCATGAACTTGTTATATTTTATAAGAAGTTGGCGTATTTTGCTCTCTTCCAAGAACTCAGTGGAGTCTTCAGCTATATGCAGGATGATTTCGGTACCATGTCCTTCTTTCTGGATAGGTTCTATACTGTAAGCTGGAGAACCATCGCACTCCCAACGTACGGCTTGCGCTCCTTCTTGGTAAGAGCGGGTCAAGATTTCTACCTTATCAGCTACCATAAAAGCCGAATAGAAACCTAAACCAAAATGCCCAATGATCCCTGTATCTTTGGCAGAGTCTTTGTATTTGTTAAGGAACTCTTCTGCTCCAGAGAAAGCGATTTGGTTGATATATTTTTCGACCTCTTCCTCGGTCATTCCAATACCTTGGTCTATGATATGTATCTTTTTCCCTTCCTTATCCACCTTTACCTCAATAAGGGGATTGCCATAAGGTACTTTAGCTTCACCAATTTGGCAGAGGTGTTTGAGCTTAAGAGTGGCATCGGTGGCGTTGGAGATCAGCTCACGGAGGAAAATCTCATGGTCACTATATAGAAATTTTTTGATAAGTGGAAAGATATTTTCCACAGAAACATTTATTTGTCCTTTCATAGATGTTCGTTTTTTTTCTTTCCTTCTTAGCAAAGATAATGCCGTACTCATGAGGCTGACAAAATGGCAGGAATAGTTTTGGATTTTAAGTTTTGAATTTTGGGTTAATAATTTTTTTCACTATTTACTATTTATTTTTTACTTAAAAAATCGTAACTTTGCAATATGTAATAAATCGCAAGAAATGAAAAATAGCAGTACCGCCCTATGTTACAAAATAGGGTATTACATCAGTCTTTTTGGAGTGGCAACTATTCTACTTTGGATAGGTGTATTCAAGTTTACACACACTGAAACAGAGGGAATTAAGCCTTTGGTAGAACATAGCTTCCTGCTCTCATGGCTTTATAAAATTTTAAGTTTGCAAGGAGTTTCCAACTTCATAGGCGTAATAGAGATAGCCATAGCAGTAGCACTGATAATAGGGATATTCTCTCCGATAGTACGTAAATTAGCCTTTGTAGGTTGTATGATTACTTTTCTTATTACTTTGAGTTTTCTTTTTACTTCTGCTAAAACCTATTACTATATAGAAGGAGTTCCTGTTACCGATTTCTTTATCTTAAAAGATATTCCTATGTTAGGCTTTGGAATGATAAGTATGAACAAACCTAAGTAGTTTTTGAATAATAACTAAAAAATGAGATTTTTTATTTGTGTTTTATTATTAGGGATTGCTCGGCTAAGTGCACAACCAACTATTGCCAATACGCAAACCCTAAGAGTTTATCGCTTAGCAATCAATATACCCTATAATACGTATAGCAGTTGGCTTTTTGAAAAGGATACCGAGAAGGTAAAACAGTTTTGGCAAGAAACAGAACACTTTCTTAACCAAATGTATATGCGAGATATTGGGGTACGTTTTGAGTTGGTAAAGGATGAACGACTCATTATAACTGATCCTGAGAAAGAAGTCTTTAGGCGCCAACACAATGCCAGCTATATTATAGGACTGGCTACAGAGGCGATCAATAACCTTATAGGTAGTGAGAACTATGATATAGGTATCTGTGTAACCTATTTTACAAATAATAGGAAAAGCATGGTACTGCGAGGACTTTCCCATATTGGAGGTGTATATCACAATGAGCATAAGGGGGCCGCAGTAGCAGTACCTACCAAAGAGGTGATTGCTCATGAAATAGGGCACCTATTTGGAGCACGTCATACTTTTAGTGGAATGAATTTTGACTATGCGAGTGAAAAAACGGAATACGACAAAGGCCAATCAGTCATGAGTTCGGGTAACCCAAGGGATTTCTTTTCTCTCTCCAGTATTGAGTTGATTCGTCGATACCTCAGTGAGCAGGCGGGACATCGTACCAAAGATATTTCCTTTGCTTCCGCCCCGCCTCGTATAGATAAGGCTCAAATAAAACCGCGCTATACCCTTCCGAAGGACACCTATTTCTCTTTTGCCATACCTGCTACTGACCCCGATAGCCAGCAACTTTATTATATGGCAGAGCAACATGATGTACGCTTAGGCGAGGAGACTTCCGTAGCACAATATACCATTCCCCAACCTACTACCATACCTTCGGTAGCCTTTAAGCGACAGTACCATAAGCACACAGGTAGTGAGGTAGCCAATAGTTGGATTCATCAGCAGCAAACGAGTACTTTTACCTTTTGGTTAGGCGTAAGTGATGCCCAGCCGCATAGTGGCACGGATTATATTACCCAATACGATTTGGCAGAAACCCAAGTAGCTGTCACAGAAGGAACACCTTTTAAAATGACAACCTCTACTGCTAATAAGACTTATAGGGGAGGTAGCAAACTTACCCTTACTTGGTCGGTGGACAAACCTATTTTTGAAGGGACTAAGGTGCGTATCTTGCTCTCCGATGACCATGGACAGACCTATCCTTATCTTCTAGCTGATGAAGTGGAGAATACAGGTAGTTATGAGGTTACCCTGCCTAATATTCCTATAGGAAAGAAGTCCTATGGTACTTCAGGGCTTGAGGTAGGTGCAGGAGTGATTAAGATAGAGGTGATAGACCATATAGCCTTTGCCGTTACCGATGAGAACCCTAAAGTAGGAGGTGGATTTATCCTCGAAAAAGAGGACGACTTGCCACTTGCCTTTGTGACTCCTTTACCTCAGGATATAACCATAGAGGAGGGGCAGCCCCTTCCTACTCAAGCTACACTTAGAGCGGTAGGTCCTTGTAGTATTCCTACAGTAACCCCTTCAGTAACGGAGGAAAGAAATGAGGGCAAACTCACAAAAATCACTTATCAATGGCTTGCTACTGACTCTTGTGGCAATCAGGCTATCCATACTCAAGTGATTACTATCAATCCTAAAAAACAAGAACCCGCACCAACACCCGAGCCATCACCTAAACCTGCACCGACTCCCGAGCCAACGCCTAACCCTGCGCCAGTTCCCGAGCCAGCACCCAAACCTGCGCCGACTCCCGAGCCAGCACCTAAACCTGTACCGACTCCTAAACCCGCACCGACACCCGAGCCAGCACCCAAACCTGCGCCGACACCCGAGCCATCGCCCAAACCTGCACCGACTCCAGAGCCAACGCCCAAGCCAGCACCAACCCCTGAGCCAACGCCCAAGCCCGCACCAACCCCTGAGCCAACGCCCAAGCCCGCACCAACTCCTAAACCTGCACCGACTCCCGAGCCAACGCCTAACCCCGCACCGACTCCCGAGCCAACGCCTAACCCCGCACCGACTCCTGAGCCAACGCCTAACCCCGTACCGACTCCCAAGCCAGCACCCAAGCCAGCACCGACACCCGAGCCAACGCCTAAACCTGTACCGACTCCCGAGCCAGCACCCAACCCTGCACCGACTCCCGAGCCATCACCTAAACCTGCGCCGACACCTGATTCTCAAGAAATTATAATATATAATGCGGTTTCTATAGAAAGTGGAGGTGAAAACTATTTTAAAGTAGAAAATACCGATCCCAATACACCTATAAAGGTGATTATTTTTAACGAAATGGGCTTGATAGTTTATGAAAATGCGGATTATCAACAAAATGGAGACATATTCCGAGGCTATGCCAATGTAAAAGGTGTTATCACCAGCGGTCAGAGCCTCCCCTCAGGTACTTATTTCTATATACTTTCCTATACTCATAACGGAAAACAGGAGACAAGAAAGGGATACCTTTACCTAAAATAAAAGATAAAAGGTAAAAAGTAAAGCAAAACGAATACATGGGGCTTGGGTATGTGAGTAAAAGGTAAAAAGTAAAGCCAAGCGAATACTTAGAGCTTGAGTATATGGGTAAAAAGTAAAGTGATTTATATCTCTGAACATTCATTATTGATAACGCAAATCAATAGTAGAAAAACAATTTGTATAGTCCAATTCATCAAGACGCAATAAATTGCTTCTTAGATAGTTAGCTAATAATGTTTTAACTATTGATTTACATTGATAATTCATTATTAACAAAAATATTTGTTGTGAAAACAGTTCATAGTTTTAGTTTTTGGTTGCTTATAGGGTATTGTTTTTCAGCGCTCTATGGTCAAGAGAAAACGAGTGCTGTCATAGCACATTTCTCCAAAGCCACTCATTTGCAGTGGGCAGTACCCACCCCTCAGGGAAGTCTTCCTTTGGAGTGGGTGGAACGACACAATACACTTTCCTCTGAGGGGTATCGCAGTTTTGTAGCCTATCATGAAGGGGTGTTTTCTGGTAGTATCTCTATGAATGACACTACTTTATCGGGAGAGGTATGGCAGAACGGACATACTTATTCCCTCTCAGATGACAAGGGGCAGCTTAAGGTAAGCCCACAAGAGTTGCATACCTCCTGTGAGGCTTGTGCCAATGGAGCAACCTCTCAGCGGGCAATGCTGCCTATGCGTCTGGCTCCTGGTACTATCTTGGCGGAAGAATCGCTTCCTTCTGAGGACAAACGAGTACTGTATAATGTGCATGTACTGAGGACTTTCCGTTTGGCCATGCTGATAGATTATAGCTTTTACAAAGGGCACTGTCGGGGACGTATGGAACTGGTCAAGGCCTTTATGACCGATGTACAAACTAAACTTAATGAGGTATGTGGACGGGAGTTGGGTTACCAATTTGAATTAGTAGATGATGCACGCCTCATCCGAGATACTAAGGAAAAAGAAGTCTATCCCGATAAGCCGCTGGTACGTACCGTTGTAAATACGGCTACAGATGCGTTTAATAAACTTATAGGAGAGGAGAATTACGATGCAGGTATTGTCTTTTCTGTATATAAGGACAATCGAGGATTGGCACATCTGGGAGAGATTACAGGTAAGCTCAAGGGAGGTTGTGTGGCCAATGAGGAGTTTTATATCATTCTCCATGAACTTGGACACCTATTGGGTTCCGCACATACCTTTACCATAGGAGGAGCTACTGCCTCTTCCTTTACCGAACCCGATAGGGGTAACTCTATTATGAGTTATATCAATGACCCTTATGGCACTTATTTTTCCTTGCCTTCTATCTATACCATTCATAATCGTACCAATCTGCATGATGCCTATTATGCCGATAAGGCACGTACCCAGCTCGTGGGTCTTCCTCAGCCCAATATCCCTTATGGGGAACCCTCTGATAACAAGGCACCGATGATTGACCGTAGCAAACTCAAAAAAAGCTATACCTTGCCTCCTAATACTTATTTCCAATTTACCATAGAAGCGAGTGATCCCGATGGAGACCCCTTATTTTATATGGCGCATCAGGCTGATTTTAAAGTGTTTGGTAAGGCACGTTTCCCTTCTGACCGTCCTACTACGAATAATAAAATTGCTTTCTATCGTCCATATACTAAGGATAAAAGTACAAATGAATGGAAAGAAGTTCCTTACAAATTCACTAATGAATACGAAACAGGGGACTTTACTTTTTGGTTAGGGGTATGTGATGGTTCCATAGGAGCTTATAAAGCGGGCAAGCCTCATACGCCTCTCTATGATGTGTATCAGACCAAAGTACAAATAACAGAAGGAACGCCTTTTAGGATTACAAGTATTATAGGAGAAAGCAGATCAGTTAGATATAAGCGAGGAGAGAATGTTACCCTGCACTGGAATGTAGATAAGAAGCTATTTGCTCCCGATAGTAAGGTACGTATTCTTTTCTCAGATAACGAGGGAAAGACCTATGACTATGTCTTAGCAGAAGGAGTCCCCAATAGTGGCCAGGCAACCGTGATTTTCCCTCAAGCAAAAGCAAAGGGCAAGTATGCTGGTTTTGTGGGAGGTACCTTCAAGATAGAAGTACTGGATCATATAGCTTATGCAGTCTATCCAGATAAGCCCTATACGCTGGATATGTTGAGTTCGAGTATCATCTTCTATAATTTGCCTAAACCTATCATTACCGTAAAAAGGACGGAAATACCTGAAAGAGCAGAGGTAACAGCCAAATCTGATCATGGTGAATGTAGGAACAAAAAAGCAGAGGTTTCTTTTTCAGAAGAAACACATCCCGACTATATACTGCGCCGTTGGGTAGCTACCGATAAATGTAAAAACAAAGCTACTTTTGTCCAATATATCTATTTTGAAAAGGAAATACCTACCAAGACCCTACATTTTGTAGGAGATCTTCCCCAAGATATACATGTACAATGCCGAGGGGAGATTCCTCCTAAAGCTACGTTGCAAGCAGAAGGCAGTGATTCAGTTGAGATAGAATACGAGGAAGAAATGACCGAAGGCGATAAAGAAGCCTACAAGCTCACCCGAGTATGGACGGCTTATGCGACTGATGCCCCCGCTATCCGTCATGTTCAGCAAATTTTCTTGAAAGACACCCAGCGTCCCGAATTTTCATCCTATCCCCCCAACCTAACCGTAAAGGATGAGAGTGAAATACCTTTCAAACCTACCCTTACAGCTACAGATAATTGTGATTCTCGAGTAGATGTTTCCTCAAGTTCTGAACCTATCTATGACAAACAAGGTAAAAAGATAGGAGAACGCAATGTATGGTTTGCTGAAGATGCTGCTCATAATGAAAATCGTTATGAACAGATTATTACCATTGACCCCAAAGCAGACGAGAAACCAACGCCAACACCCGAGCCAAAGCCAGTGCCTACACCGGAACCTAAGCCAGCACCCACACCGGAGCCAAAGCCAGTGCCAACACCGGAACCCAAGCCAGCGCCTACTCCGGAACCTAAGCCAGCACCTACTCCGGAACCCAAGCCAGCGCCAACACCCGAGCCTACTCCAGAGCCAAAGCCAGTGCCTACACCGGAACCTAAGCCAGTGCCTACACCGGAACCTAAGCCAGCACCCACACCGGAACCCAAGCCAGCGCCCACACCGGAACCCAAGCCAGCGCCTACTCCGGAACCCAAGCCAACGCCTACTCCGGAACCCAAGCCAGCACCCACACCCGAGCCTAAGCCAGCGCCTACTCCGGAACCCAAGCCAGCGCCTACTCCGGAACCCAAGCCAATGCCGACTCCGGAACCCAAGCCAGCGCCTACTCCGGAACCAAAGCCAGCACCTACTCCGGAACCAAAGCCAGCGCCTACACCGGAACCAAAGCCAGCACCCACACCGGAACCTAAGCCAGCGCCGACTCCGGAACCCAAGCCAGCGCCCACACCTGAGCCCAAGCCAGCGCCCATACCGGAACCCAAGCCAGCACCCACACCCGAGCCAAAGCCAGCGCCTACACCGGAACCCAAGCCAACGCCTACTCCGGAGCCAAAGCCAGCGCCTACACCGGAACCCAAGCCAGCGCCCACACCTGAGCCAAAGCCAGTGCCAACACCCGAGCCTACCCCAGATGCTGTGCCACAATTAGAGGTAGTGGTATATAATGGTGTTTCTGTAGAGGGGGGAGGTGAAAACTATTTTAAAGTAGAAAATACGGATCCTAATACTCCTATAGAGTTGCTTATCTTTAACGAAATGGGCTTAGTAGTCTATGAGAGTGCTCATTATCAGAACAATGGAGAGCTATTCCTAGGCTATGCTAATGTAAGTGGTGTAGTGGGAAGAGGTCAACGTCTTCCTTCAGGAACTTATTTCTATATAATGAACTATACCCAACATGGAGAAAAACAACTAAAGAAAGGATTCCTTTACCTAAAATAAAAAGTAAAAGGTAAAAAGTAAAAGCACCTATTAGGTCTTTACTTTTTACCTTATTACCTTAATTTCTTTATAATTACCTCCACATCATCCCGCTGAAGTAAGAGGGTACCCCATGTATGCCTCCTCCTTGGCGTAGGACGATAAAGCCACTTTTGTCGTTTTCGAGGTCATAGAGTTTGCCATCATCACGAATGACAAACACATAGCCATAGGAACCACCTGTTACATGCACCCCTCCGTAGCTGGGTTGCAAGGGATCATAGTCTGTCCAACCACGACCAACGCTTGGAGCCCCTACAAAAGCAATATACTTTCCATCGGGGGAGAATACAGGGTGATATTCACCATCCGCCTTATCAGACCCTGTGAGCTGAGAAGTGGTTATTTGGTGCAAGTTGCTACCATCTATGTTCTGTACCCAAAGATGTTTGTTATAGCGAAAAGCTACACGAGTACCTTGTGGATTTACAGTTACATAGCTGGCGCCTTTGCCTTCGTTGAGTGTAAGTACTTTTTCTACACGGTTTCCGTATGCCTCCTTCCAGCGGTATAATACCCCCTTGATGGCACTATACATCTCATTATTCAGTGTCCATACAGGGGTGCTTTGGTAGCTCAAATCATCGCGGGTGAGCCCCTCAGTAAAGTCAGCTATGAGCTTACCTGTCTCAGTATTGAGTAAGAGCACCCCACGCTCGTCCCAGTGATAGGAATCAACCGCAATGAATTTCTTATTAGGAGAGAGGCGAATGATACATCTCTTGTAGAATTCCTGAGGCTCATAGGTAAAGCTAAATGAGAAGGTATTGCCTGTTTTTGGCAGTTTATCATAGGCAAACCATACATAGTCACCATCCAAAGGTCGCAACAAGAAAGTTTGGGTATCTTGAATGCCTCGTGAGGGGTCGGTACTGATAGCCAGTGCTATTTCCTTGCTACCATAGGTAATATCGCAACCTGTAATACCAGGGCCATTCATTGTTTTGGTAACCTTGCTGAGCTTGCCATTAGAGAAGTTGTAAGATTGGATACCATCAGTGGCAAAATCTACATAGAGCGTACCAGGGAGTCCACTGTTATTGCCGCCTCCACCATCTCCATCTTTGGAACAAGAGGAAATGAATAATGCTGTGGCTATAAAAGCCGAAAGAATCAGTTTTTTCATAGAATTAGTCATTAAACATTAATCATTGACCATTACCGCCACATCATACCGCTGAAGTAAGAGGGAACGCCACTTTTTTCTCCCTCCTTACGTAGTACGATAAAGCCACTTTTGTCGTTTTCAAGATCATAGAGTTTGCCGTCATCACGAATTACAAATACATAGCCGTAGCCATTGCCTACTACCACAGTACCTCCAAATCGGGGTTGTAGAGGGTCATAGTCAGTCCAGCTACCTCCAATTCTGGCCGATCCTACCAGGGCAATATACTTGCCATCGGGGGAGAATACAGGGTGGTATTCACCTTCGTATTTAAAATCTTTTATTTCAGAAGTCGTTACTTGGTGTAGGTCGCTGCCGTCTATATTCTGTACCCAAAGATGTTTTTTATAACGAAAAGCCACACGAGTACCCTGTGGATTTACGGTTACATAGCTGGCACCTTTGCCTTCGTTGAGCGTAAGTACTTCTTCTACACGGTCTCCGTATGCCTCCTTCCAGCGATAGAGGACACCCTTGATAGCGCTGTACATCTCGTTGTTTTCTGTCCATACAGGGGTGCTTTGGTAGCTCAAATCGTCGCGGGTAAGCCCCTTGGTGAAGTCGGCTATGAGCTTACCAGTTTGGGTATTAAACAAAAGCACACCGCGTTCTTCCCAATAGTTGCTGTCCACAGCTATATATTTTTTGTTAGGAGAAAGTCGGATAATACATTCTCTGTAGAACTCTTTGGTAGGGTGAGTCCAAGTGAAAGAAAAGATATTGCCCGTTTGTGGCACTTCTTTATAGGAAAATTGTGCATTTTTGCCGTCCCAAGGCCGGAGTAGGAAGGTCTGTGTATCTTGTACTACTCCTACCGACAAAGGAACAATACCTACTGAAATCGCTATTTCGCTACTTCCATAGGTGATATCGCACCCTGTGATACCTGCTCCATTCATGGTCTTGATAACCTTGCTGAGCTTTCCATTAGAGAAGTTATAGGACTGAATACCATCAGTAGCGAAATCCACATAGAGTGTACCAGGGAGTCCATTGCTACTACCTCCTCCATCACCTTCTTTGGAGCAAGAGGAAATACATACTACAGTGGCTACAAGAGCCGAAAAAATAAGTTTCTTCATGATAAAAAGGAATTAAGGTTTAACAAAGTTATCTCCAAATGACACTTCCACTGGAGAAGATAGGCGTATCTCCGTCCTTAGGATAAAAAGTCTTGCCATCGTTTTCCTTGTCTAAGTTGTGGAGGGTACCATCGTTGCTAACAAGAATCAGTATATCGGATAGGCTAAGAGTACCACCAAGTCGCATCCAGTTGGGTGTGAATGAAGCGCGTGCTTGTCCTAAAAGGGCTATATACTTGCCGTCAGGCGAAAAGGTAGGGTTAGATTCTCCTCCCGAATAGAGGGCACTGGGGGCGGTGGTCATCTCTACATCGCTGGTGGTTACTTGGGATGCTTTCTTTTGGACGAGGTCATATACCCAAATATGTTTGTCTTCACGACGAAAAGCCAGTTGTGTTCCTTGGGGATTTATGGTTATATGGAAAAAATTAAAAGGAAGGCGTGTTAGCTCCTCAATAGCCCAATTCTTTGCCTCACTAACTTTAAAGATGATGTTTTCTACGCCCATCACTAAGGAATTATCGGCAGTCCACCCGATGATAAAGACCTCACTAGGGCGGTAGTTTTCAATAGCAAAGCTATCCACTTCCGCTCCTGTCTCACGGTTGATGATCGTTACAGGGTGGTCAGTGGCACCTGTTACTGATTTGGAGTCAATCGCAATGTATTTTTCATTAGGAGAGAGGAAGCATCCAGCTCTTCTTCCTTGTGCAATTTCAGTATAGTTATAGTGGCAAGTGGAGATATTCTGTTGAGTAACTTCTTCGCGGGTAGCGAGTACCTCTTTGCTCAAAGAAGGGAGCGGGCGGTAAGAAAAAGTGAGCCAATGTCCTCCATAATCACTGAAGGAAAGGCGTTCGTAGCCAGCTAAGATACGTTTGTTATCCCATGAGATGTCTATTTTTCCTAAAGCGTCAGTAGTACCAAAACGCTCTATATAGCGGGACTGCTGAAGGTTATAGGCATTATACTCACCGCCAAAAGCAAAGTAAAGCGTACTTCCTGTAACGCCTAGAGAACCTGTACCTCCACTACTTTTGTCCTCGTCTTTGGAGCAAGCACAGAAGAGTAAAACAGAGGTAATGAGCGTTGAAAAGATAAATTTTTTCATGATCATTAAGTATTACAAATTCATATATGGCGCAAAAGTATAAAATATAATTCCTTAATAATCAATGATTAACAATAGTTTAGGATTGTAAGAACGAAAGATTGTAGAGTTTAAGAAATAAAGAGTTAAAGCAATAAAGAAATTCAGCTAAAACTCTATAATTCTTATCTCTCTAAATGAGGGAGTATGTTATTTCTTAGGTTTTTTCTTGTAGGTATTGGCAATCATTTCTTCTTCTGAATGGAGAATTAAAGGTTAAATTTTTCTCTCAAACGCTGTGATATATTACCATTGATTTCATCAGAAAGTACCATGCTAAGTGCATAATCATCAGGAGTCATACGATATTTTTTAGCAGCTTCTGCAATTTCAGCTGGGGTCATTTTGAGTTTTTCAGCAGCTTCCAAAACCTCTTGGGAAAAAGTAGTTTTTTTAAGTCCTGTTTTAGCTTTTGTTTTGGTAGGGGCTTTCTTAGTAGATTCGTCTGTAACAGTAACAAAATCAAATGTTTTTATATACTGTATAAGATTTTTCGCGATGTTGCTGTTACTGTCTATTGTGATTATGTAAGCCATAAGATTCTTATTTTGAGTACAAAGGTACAAATTATTCTTCATACTTGAGCACGAAAATTGTACCAAATCCCTATAACCCTTAATACAAAAAAAATAATCATTAATCATTAATCATTAATCATTATTTTGTACCTTTGCAGGCGATAAATAACCAATACCATGAAGAAAATTCAAATGGTGGATTTGCAAGGGCAATATGCGCCCTTGAAAGCACAAATAGAGCAATCTTTTGAGGAGGTATTGTCCAGTGCAGCCTTTATCAATGGTCCACAAGTACACGCACTACAAAAGGAATTGGAACAATACTTACAGGTAAAACATGTGATTCCTTGTGCCAATGGTACCGATGCGCTCCAGATAGCCATGATGGGCTTAGGCCTAAAGGCGGGTGATGAGGTAATCACCGCCGATTTTACCTTTGCTGCTACTGTGGAGGTAATAGCTCTCTTGGGGCTTACCCCTGTACTGGTAGATGTGGAGCCTAATACCTTCAATATAGATGTAGAGGTGATTAAGAAAGCGATTACGCCTAAGACTAAAGCAATCGTTCCTGTTCACCTATATGGTCGTCCTGCCAATATGGAAGCAATTATGCAGATAGCCAAAGAGCACAACCTTTTTGTGATAGAGGATAATGCACAGGCAATAGGGGCTGACTATACTTGGAGTGATGGTCACAAGCAGAAACTTGGCACCATAGGACAGGTAGGGGCGACGAGTTTCTTCCCCTCCAAGAACTTAGGTTGTTATGGAGATGGAGGAGCTATTTTCACTAACGATGATGCGCTGGCACATACACTACGTGGTATTGTAAATCATGGTATGTATGTACGTTATCACCATGATGTGGTAGGAGTCAATTCACGTTTGGATTCCTTACAAGCATGTGTATTGCGTGCAAAACTACCTCACTTGGATACCTATAACAAGAAGCGTCGTAGCTTTGCCCGTATGTATTCAGAAAGGTTGCAAGCCAACCCGAATATCATTACTCCTGAGATTCCTGAAGGAGATACAGCTCATGTGTTTCACCAATACACCATACGTATCACCAATGGTAAGCGTGATGCCTTGGCGGAACATCTCTCAGCACAGGGAGTGCCTTTCGGAATTTACTACCCTATACCATTGCATCAGCAAAAAGCATATACAGACATTAGATATAAAGAAGCTGACTTTCCTGTTACCAATCAGCTGGTACAGGAAGTGCTTTCGCTGCCTATGCACACGGAATTGGATGAGGAGCAAATAAATTTTATCACAAAATTGATTGTTGATTTTGTATAAAGTAAAAAAATATGTAATTTTGCACCTAACAAGAAAAAAATCAATAATGAAAAGTGAATAGAGACTAACTGCTAATCACTAATCACTGATAGTAAAAAACTAAAAATAAAAATAATGAGAACAATACAATTCAGAGAAGCTATTTGCGAGGCAATGAGTGAAGAGATGCGTCGTGATCCTTCTATTTATTTGATGGGAGAAGAGGTAGCTGAGTATAACGGTGCCTACAAAGCTTCCAAAGGAATGTTGGACGAATTTGGCCCTAAGCGTATTATAGATACTCCTATTGCAGAGAGTGGATTTTCAGGTATTGGTGTAGGTTCAGCTATGAATGGTTGCCGCCCCATCATTGAGTTTATGACCTTTAACTTCTCTTTGGTAGCCATGGACCAAATCATCTCCAATGCGGCTAAGATGCGCCAAATGTCAGGTGGACAGATCAATATTCCTATTGTATTCCGTGGGCCTACTGCCTCTGCTGGACAATTAGGAGCTACGCACTCACAGGCTTTTGAGAATTGGTTTGCTAACTGCCCAGGTCTTAAGGTGGTAGTACCTTCTACTCCTTACGATGCTAAGGGATTGCTCAAATCCGCTATTCGTGATAATGATCCTGTTATCTTCATGGAATCTGAACAAATGTACGGAGACAAGGGAGAAGTACCAGAAGAAGAATACACTATTCCACTAGGAGTGGCCGATATCAAGCGTGCAGGAAAGGATGTAACTATCGTTTCTTTTGGAAAGATTATCAAAGAAGCTCTTGCAGCTGCTGAAACCCTTGCCAAAGAAGGTATCGAGTGTGAGGTTATAGATATCCGTACCATTCGTCCTATGGACTGGGAAGCTATCTTTACTTCTGTGAAGAAAACTAACCGCTTGGTAATTCTTGAAGAAGCATGGCCATTTGGTAGTGTATCTTCTGAAATTACTTACCAAGTACAAGAACATATTTTTGATTACTTGGATGCTCCTATCCAACGTATCACTACAGCAGATACTCCTGCGCCTTATTCACCTGCTCTTTTGCAAGAATGGTTGCCTAACGCTCAAGATGTAATCAAAGCAGTGAAGAAGGTACTTTATAAATAGTGACTAGTGACAAATGATAAGATGCAATAAATTGCGTCTCTACGGAAGACTATGCTAAACAAGGATTTGTATTGGCTGGCGCTTGTGTAGAGACGCAATTTATTGCGTCTTAATGTAGGTAGATGTATTACGTATTAATGTAGAGAAGTGTCATTTTCTTAATGTGGGGAGATATATTGTGGTATTGGTAGTATCCACTCATTTTAAAAAATAAAAAAGGTAAAAAGTATTGCTTTACTTTTTACCTTTTATTTATATAATGTATTGTTCTTTTTAGCTTGCAGCGGTTTCATTGCCAGCAGTAGCATCAATGAGGACTTGGCCACGATAGTATAGTTTGCCTTCGAACCAGTGTGCTCTGTGGTAAAGGTGTAGTTCTCCAGTAGTTGGGTCTTTAGCTATTTGAGGAACTACAGCAGTGTCATGAGTTCTTCTTTTGTCTCTTCTGGTAGAGGATTGTCTTCGTTTGGGATGTGCCATTTTTCTATTTTTTTATTTGTTCAACAATTTTCTTAATTCGTCCCAGCGCGGATCTGTCTGGGAATCATCAGCTGCAACTTCAAGCTCTTTGGGGCTAAAAGAATCAATAGTGTCTAACACCTCAGAAAGGTTTGTAGCCTGCGTATTGATACGTTTGGCAGGTACAGAGAGTACAATCATTTCATAAATGTACTGTGCTACTGAAAGGGTGTGTTCACCTTGAGGGAGGATAAGCAACTCGTCGTTATCATCATTATAGGTCTCCCCGAATTTCACCACTAAGTTTAAGGAGGATTCAGTGGGGAGGTCAAAAGGCTCATCAGTAATATCACAATTGACATTGACAGTGCCTTGGCTTAGGAAGTGTAGTTCCATGAGGGTACTTTTCTTCTGTAAGCGGACACTTACCCGCTGGGAAACCTCATTGAATTCATGATAATCAAACAACTCAAAAAAGTGGTTATTTATCTGATATTCAAAGAGATGTTCTCCATCTTTTAGTCCTGCAAAGTGAATATCATACGCTTTTAAGTCGCGTTTTTTTTCTTTCATTCTTATATGCAGTTTGAGGGTGCAAATATAGGAATTTTTTTAATTACACAAAAATATTTGAGGAATAAATTTTTAGAGTGTAAAAATCTGATATTCGGGGGTAATCTCCTTGACAATCTGTTCGGTGCGTTCCTTGTCGGTATCACTTAGGAATACCTGTGAGAAGGGGGGCTGAGTAACGATCTGGAGGAGCTGTCCCACACGCTTGCTATCGAGCTTGTCAAAGATGTCGTCCAATAGGAGTATGGGAGCTACTTTGGCATGCGCATAGATGCTGTAAAATTGGGCTAACTTCAAGGCAATAAGGAAGGATTTTTGCTGACCTTGGCTAGCAAACTTCTTGACGGGTTGTTCACTTATGGTAAAGGCCAAATCATCCTTGTGTATTCCTATGGTAGTGTATTGAGCTACTCTGTCCTGAGGGAGGCTCTGGGCGAGTAACTGCTTGAAATTCTGTCCTTCAAGAGAGCTAAGATAGCGTATGCTTACCTGTTCTTTTCCTTGAGAGATAACCTCGTATTGTTTTTGGAAGATAGGGAGGAATTCCTCCAAAAAGGTCTTGCGCTCTTCAAACAATTGCTTGCCATATAGGGCAAGTTGCTCATCATAGATGGCAATGGTATCAGGGTCAAAATAGGCTCGTTCATGCATGAGCTTGAGCAAGCTATTGCGTTGGGTGAGTGCTTGGTTGTACCTGAGCAGTGCCTGCAAATAGTGAGGTCGCACTTGTGAGAGCATGCCGTCCAAGAACTTACGGCGTGCCTCGCTTCCCTCATGGATGAGGTCTCGGTCGGCAGGGGAGACAATCACAATGGGGAAGGCACCGATATGTTCGGAGAGTTTGTCATAGAGCTTGCCATTACGCTTGATGACCTTTTTTTGTCCCTTTTTTACACTACAGACCACTTGCTCCTCTCGGCTATCCTTGAGGAAAGTACCCTCTATCAAATAGAAGTCTTCTCCTAGGCGAATATTGTGCAAAGCACTCGAGGAAAAGTAGCTTTTGGTCATTCCTAAGTGGTAAATAGCGTCCAAGGAATTGGTCTTTCCTATCCCATTGTCGCCAACAAAGCAATTCAGTTGAGGGGAAAAAGAGAATTCTTTATTTTCTAAGTTTTTGAAATTCAGTATATAAAGTTGTTTTAGGTACATCAAAAAAGGGGCTTACAAAAACTCGTGCAAATTATTAAAAATTCTTGAGAAAAACACCCTCTATTACAAATAAAAATTTTATTTTTGCAAAATCTTTTTAAAGCAAAAAATTTATGTCAGTTTACAAGAAGAATAACTATCGTCCAAGCCGACAGACAAAGAAAGAAAGACAACAAGAAGAAGCTACTAATGAGGTTAGTAGCGAGCAATTGTCACATGAAAGTACTACCGCAGAGGTTTTCCAAACCTTAGATGAAAAGGCAAATAAGACCGAGGAATGGGTAATAAAACATCAGCGTACTATTCTCCTTGCGATTGTTGCAGTAGTGGTAGTGGGGTTAGGTTATATGTTTTACAAGCAGTTTGTAAGCGAACCTCGTGAGAAGGAAATCTCAGAGCATCTTTCCTTTGCTCAAAATGTATTCAATGAAGCTCTTGATGCTAATACAACTGCTGCTAGAGACTCCCTCTTCACTCTTTCCCTTAATGGGGATAAGACCCATGCTGGCTTTTTGAAGATTATCAAGGATTATGGCTCTAGCAAAGCAGGGAATGTAGCTTACTACTCTGCCGGTATGGCTTATTTGCAACTGAACAAATACAAGGAAGCGGTAACTCATTTGGATAAGTTCTCCTCTTCAGATCCTATTCTTAGCGCTTTGGCTTTGGGGAATATAGGAGATGCTTTCGTAGCCCTTAACCAGCCTAATGATGCGCTGGATTACTACAAAAAGGCAATAGATAAGAGTGATAACGCACTCACTGCTCCTATTTACCTAAATAAAGCGGCACAAGTAGCTCAAGATCAAAAGAACTACAAGGAAGCCTTGACTTATTTGGAACGCATCAAATCCGATTATCCTAAATCCGAAGAGGCAGCTTCTGTGGATGTACAGATCAGTCAAGTACAAGCACTTATGAACTTATAATATGGCTACCGAGAATAAGAACCTCTCTACCTATGATAAGGCAACTCTTCCTCAGGTGAAGGGTAAGTCTGTCGGTATTATCACCTCCCAATGGAATGGAATGATTACCGAAAATATGCGCAAAGGAGCGGTGGAAACACTCTTGGATTGTGGGGTACTCCCAGAGAATATCCTTCAGTGGAGTGTGCCAGGTGCCTTTGAGCTTGTCAATGGTGCTAAGCGTATGCTTGAGCGCAAGGTAGATGCTATTATTGTAATAGGTTGTGTAATACAAGGGGAAACAAAGCACTTTGACTTTGTCTGTCAAGGAGTTACCCAAGGGATTGCCTACTTGAATGCTACCCAGTCCATTCCTGTGATTTTCTGTTTGCTTACGGATAATACTTTGCAACAGTCTATAGATAGGAGTGGGGGCAAACATGGTAATAAAGGTATAGAAGCTGCTATTACCGCTATTAAGATGATTGATTTATAGAAATAGAAATTTATACAAATAGAGGGTTATAGGGTTTATCTGAATCTTGTAACCCTTTTTTAATGAGACAATTTGTCGATTTGTCAATTTGTCAATTTGCCAATTTGTCGATTTGTCGATTTGCCGATTTGCCGATTTGTTGATTTGTCAATTTGTTGATTTGCCGATTTGCCAATGACTAGTGGCTGATCTGTCTGAAATTCTATATTCCTATTAATTCTTCATATCTCAAATGAAAACTCATAGAAAAGTCGTATCTTTGCCCCAGAATTAAGGTAAGGGCAAATGAAGGGGAGTACCTTTTGAGAAGGACAAATGGCAGTTTGCCCCTACTACCCCTACGGAGAATTGAACATTAATTTATTACTAAAAAATAAAAAAATGGCTATTATTATTACAGATGATTGTATCAATTGTGGGGCTTGCGAACCTGAATGCCCTAACAATGCAATATATGAGGGCGCTGATGATTGGCGTTACAGTGATGGGACAAAACTTAGAGGAAATGTTGTCCTACCTAATGGAAAACATGTCAATGCCGATGAGGTGCAGAAACCTATTAGTGATGACTATTATTATATAGTACCTGACAAATGTACTGAATGCTTGGGCTTTCACGAGGAACCACAGTGCGCAGCTGTATGCCCTGTAGATTGCTGTATTCCTGATGAAAACCATAAAGAAACCGAAGAAGAACTCTTGCAGAAGAAAGCATTCCTACATCAAGAGTGAGAAGCAAAGCCAGCGAATACTTGGAGCTGGGTATGTGGGTGAAGAATGAAAAGTAGCTTTGGTGATTAAGGCACGAGCTGCAAGCTCGCGCCAGTGAAGGGATAGAAAAACAATTGTATAGTCCAATTCGTTAAGACGCAATAAATTGCGTCTCTACGGAAGACTGTGCTTATCAGTATTTGTCTTAGCCAGCGTATGAGTAGAGATGCAATTTATTGCATCTTAGACAGTTATTGAATGATATTTTAACTATCGATTCGCTTTATTAGTTATTCACTATTCGCTATTAACTATTTTTGGTCTGTTATTTTTTTCCTAAAGGTGTTTCTAGTCTCAAGAAAAATTACGAATATTGCTTGCTAAACGCAGAAGAATAAACAACGCAAAAAACTATGATAACACACCTGCAAGGTCGCTTGGTGGAGAAAACGCCTACTTACTTAGTTATAGACTGTAATGGCGTAGGCTACTGGGTGAATATTTCTTTGAATACATTTTCGCAACTTCCTGATAATGAACAAATAAAAGTGTATACCTATTTGCAAGTGAAGGAAGATGCGCATACTCTTTTTGGCTTCTTTGACAAGCAGGAAAGGGAACTTTTTACGCTGCTTATCTCCGTATCGGGGGTGGGTGCAAGTACAGCACGAGTGATGCTCTCCTCTCTTTCTCCTGCGCAACTACGTAGTGCTATTATCAACAATGAAGTACGTACTATACAGTCAGCTAAGGGAATAGGAGCTAAGACAGCACAACGTATTATACTAGATCTTAGGGAGAAGGTACTCAAACTCTCTGAAGATCCTACCTTACCTACACTGCCACAAGGACAACCCTATAAGGAAGAGGCCTTGGCTGCCTTGGAAGTACTGGGTTATCCTAGAAAAACTGCTGAGGGAGTAGTAGGAAAAATCCTCTCAAAATCCACAGAAGAACTTTCCGTAGAACAGCTTATCAAACAAGCCTTAAAACAATTGTAATCAAGATGAACGGGAAATTATTTATAAAGTTATTTTTCTTTTTCTTCATACTTCATGCTTTTGAGGGCTTTGCACAAGAAAAGGATACCGCACAAGAAAAGGCGAAGGATACGATTAAGACCAGTCGTTCCTTGCGCCGTTTGTTATTGAAAGATTCTGACAGAATCTCACGCAAATACAAGTATAATGCGACCTTGGACAAATATGTGTATAGCGAAAAGGTAGGAGAGTACGATATCTCTACCCCTATTTTCCTTACTCCCCAAGAGTACGAGAACCTTGTTATTCGTGAGCGTATGGGCTTGTATTTCAGAGAGAAATCCAAGGCTATGCAGCCGACAGCTCAAGGACAAACACCCAACAATGCTCAAAGGGATTTGCTCCCAGAGTTCTATGTAAAATCGGAGCTTTTCGAGTCTATCTTTGGAGGGAATAATATAGATATTATTCCTCAAGGGAATGTTGCCTTTGACTTGGGTATGCGTTATACTAAGAATGACAACCCTTCTATAAGTCCCGAATACCGCAGTTCCTATGGGATTGACTTTGACCAACGTATCAGCTTGGGGATACAAGGAAAAGTAGGTACTCGTCTCTCTATCAATGCAATGTATGATACCCAAGCGACTTTTGACTTTCAGAATGTATTCAAGCTCGAATATTCGCCCAATGAGGACGATATAGTACGCAAGGTAGAGTTGGGTAATGTGAGCTTGCCACTGAATAGCTCCCTTATCACAGGTGCTCAGAGCCTTTTCGGACTTAAGACAGAACTCCAATTTGGTCGCACTACCATAACAGGAGTTTTTTCTGAACAGCGTTCGCAGTCCCAAACAGTTACCGCTCAAGGGGGAGGTACTATGCAGGATTTCGAAATCCGTGCGCTTGACTATGATGAAAACCGTAACTATTTTCTATCTCAGTTCTTCAGAGACCAATATGATCGGGCTTTGGAGAACTATCCTTATATACGTAGCAAAGTACAAATTGTACGTGTAGAAGTATGGGCGACTAATCGTTCCAATCGTACTTCCAATATTCGTAACATTGTAGCCTTGCAGGACTTAGGAGAAGCCAAGTCACAGAATACTCGTATAGCGGGTAATGCTCCTGCAGGTTTCTTCCGTGGTTCCATAGGGGATAGGCCTACCAATGAGGCCAATAAGTATGACCCTACCCATATAGGTTCCTCCCAATCAGTGCTTACCAAGGAAATCCGTGATGTGGCTACTGTTCGTTCAGGCTTTGGCTCTATGTCGTCATTGGTCAATGAAGGCTTTGACTATGCAGTACTAGAGAACGCACAAAAGTTGGAAGAGGGTCGTGACTTTAAGGTGAATAAACAGTTAGGTTATATCTCTCTCAGTCAGCGACTTAATAATGATGAAATATTGGCCGTTGCCTACCAATATACCTACGAAGGGAATGTATATCAGGTAGGGGAGTTTGCCAACGATGGTATCTCAGCCACTACCAATACCTATATAGCAGGGCAGAACAAGATCACCAACAACTGTTTGGTGCTGAAGATGCTTAAGAGTAATCGTTTGGTTACAGGGGATCCTATCTGGAACCTGATGATGAAAAACGTATATTCCCTTAATGCGGTACAGATCAATCCTGAAAACTTCCGCATGAATATCTTCTATAATGATCCTTCTCCAGTGAATTACATAGTGCCTGTGGATGAGGCTACATGGAATAGAGAACTTACGCGCAAGATACTTCTTCAGTTGTTTAATTTTGATAGGCTCAACGCTTACAATGATCCTGAAAACGGAGGGGATGGTTTCTTTGACTTTGTCGATGGTATCACCATAGACCCTGAATATGGGAAGATTATTTTCACCAAGGTAGAGCCTTTTGGGAAGTACCTCTATGACAAGCTTGGAGGAGGTAGCCAATACAATGACCCTAACGCCTACCAGCCTAGTTCTACCGCTTGGAATGCCAACCAGAAAAAATATGTATTCCGATCGCTCTATACTGATATTAAAGCCAAGGCGTTGGAAGATGCCGAAAGGAACAAATTCACCCTCAAAGGGCGTTATAAGTCCAAGGGAGGACGAGGCATTTCCTTGGGAGCCTACAATGTGCCCCGTGGTTCCGTACGTGTAACAGTGGGCGGACGTATCCTACAAGAAGGAATAGACTATACCGTTAATTACCAACAAGGTACCGTACAGATCATAGACCCAACCATAGAAAACTCCAACTTGCCTATACAGGTATCTGTGGAGAATAACCTTATTTTCGGAGGACAGAGTCGTCGCTTCATAGGAGTGAATGTAGAACATAAGTTCAGTGACAAGTTTGTAGTGGGTACCTCGCTGATCAACATGCGTGAGCGTCCTTATACACAGAAAGCTAATTATGGACAAGAGCCTGTGAATAATACCATCTTCGGTTTTGGAGGTAGCTACTCTACGGAGCTTCCTTTCCTTACTCGCTTGCTCAATAAGGTGCCATCCTTGCAGAGTGATGTGGCTTCCAACCTATCGGTACGTGGAGAGATGGCTTTCTTGCGTCCTAGTAGTCCTAGCAGTTCCGATTTTGATGGAGAGGCAACGGCTTACTTAGATGACTTTGAGGCTGCTCAAACTACTGTGGATATTCGTGGTATGCGTTCGTGGTCATTGGCTAGTACGCCACTAAGGTTCGGTCAAGGAAGCTACCCCAACCAGACCCTCTATGGAAATGCCCCTGAAGATGCGGACAACCTTAAGAATGGCTATGGACGTGCTAAGTTGGCTTGGTATAGCATTGACCCTGTCTTCTATGGTAATAACAAGCCTGGTGATGTAAGTGCTTCGGAGATTTCCAAGAATAGTACTCGCCGTATCTATGTAAAAGAGATTTTCCCAGAAAGAGAATTGGCTCAAGGAGATTTGTTGGTACAGAACACCTTGGATTTGGCTTATTATCCTAATGTGAAAGGTTCCTATAACAACAACCCACAGGCGATGTCTAGCCTCTCAGCTACTGATAAGTGGGGAGGTATCATGCGTGGTATCTCGGCTACCAACTTTGAAGAAAACAATATAGAATACATACAATTCTGGGTATTAGATCCTTATACCTCAGGTGAATTTAATCCTTCAGCAACAGGAGAATTGGTGTTTGACTTGGGTAATATCTCTGAGGATATTCTCAAAGACGGCCGTAAGCAGTATGAAAACGGCTTGCCAGGTTTGTCCATACAGTCGCCTACGCATACTACTGCTTGGGGTAAAACACCTGTATCTCAGTCATTGCTCTATGCCTTCGATGCCAATACAGAGAATCGAGCCTTGCAGGATATAGGTTTGGACGGGCTCACCGATGAGCAGGAGCGCGCTATCTATGCCAACAACCTTGTGGATTCACCTAATGACCCTGCTATGGATAACTATGAGTATTACCTTTCCCGTTCAGGAGGTATACTCAGCCGATACTATAATTATAATGGTACTCAGGGCAACTCACCTGTGTCAGGTAGTAACCAAGCCTCCACGCTTAACCCTGATACGGAGGATGTGAATAGGGATAATACCATGAGTACCGTTAATAGCTACTATGAGTACCGTGTACCTATTCATGGTAATGTACAGCGCACTGACCGCTATGTGAGCGATATCAAGGAAGTATATTCCGAAACCCCTGATGGTCAGCCTGTTTTTGCCCGCTGGATACAGTATAAAATCCCTATCAAAGATGCCAATAGGCGCGAGTATGGAGGAGGGGGCGACCTTCGCTCTGTAACTCATATACGTATGTACCTCACAGGTTTTGCTTCTGAGGTGGTACTTCGCTTTGGTACCTTGGACTTGGTGCGTGGTGATTGGCGACACTATACCAAATCCCTCAAGGATGACCTTTCTGCTCCTGATGCAGGAACTAGTACCGAGATAGGTTCAGTGAACCTTATAGAGAATGGTACCCGCCAGCCTATTCCTTATCGTATGCCTCCTGGGGTATATCGTGAGCAAATCAACCAAAATAATACTATCGTCAGCCAAAACGAACAATCCCTTTCCTATACTGTATGCGACTTGGCACCACGTGATGCTCGTGGGGTATATAAGAATCTCAATGCAGACTTGCGTCAATACAAGCGTATCAAGATGTTTGTCCATGCAGAGCGGCATAAGAACCAATCCCTTTCCGATGGTGAGTTGGTAGCTTTCATTCGCTTAGGGTCTGACCTATCGGAAAACTTCTATCAGGTAGAATTGCCTTTGCGAGTAACTCCAGCAGGAGCCTACTTGGCTGAAGGTATTTGGCCTTCACAAAATAGTTTTGATATCCCTATGGAAGCCCTTACCCAAATCAAAGCCAAGGGTATCAATAGTGGCAACTTGGCAAACCTTACCTATTATGATGCCGCGCTGAACCATATAGCCTCACCTGCTACTACTCCACATGTAGTAGGGCAAAACCGCTATGCAATTAAGGGAAATCCATCACTTGCCGATATACAAATTATTATGGTAGGGGTTAAGAACGTAACAAGCAATCACCTCTGTGGGGAAGTATGGTTCAATGAATTACGTATGGCCGAATTGGAAAACAAAGGAGGCTGGGCAGGTATTGCGGCTGTGGATCTCAATGCGGCAGACTTCATGGATATGTCTGTTACAGGAAAAATCAGTACAGTAGGCTTCGGTACGGTAGAGCAGAAACCCAATGAGCGTAGCCGAGAGGAAGTAAAACAGCTCGATGCCATGATGAATATCAACGCAGGTAAGCTCTTCCCTAAGAAGTGGAATGTACAAATGCCTATAGGTCTGAATCGTTCTTCTACGGTAGCAACTCCTGAGTATGACCCTCAGTATGAGGATATCAAGCTGAAGGATCGTATCGCTGCGGCACAGACACAGGCACAGAAAGACCTTATCAAGGAACAAGCAGAAGACTATACCCTTAGACGAGGTATCAGCCTTATTGGGGTGAAGAAGAATCTTGGTGAGGGCGAGAAAGCCAAAGTTTATTCCATAGAGAACTTTACGCTGAACTATGCCTACAACCAGATGGATCACCATGATTTTGAAATAGAAAGCCAGAGGGAACAGAATGTACGTACAGGGGCACTCTATGCGCATGCCTTTGAACAAAAGAAATGGACTCCGTTCAAGAATAACCAGCAGGTGAGCGCTAGTAAGTACCTCAAGTGGCTTTCGGAGGTGAATTTCAATATCTTGCCAAATAACATCTATATAGGGCCTACCATTACGCGCGCCTTTGCACGCCAACGCTTCCGTGAGGTGTATCCGCTTGGAGTAAATCCTAGTTCCCAAGTGCCACTTCCTGAGTTACAACAACGTAACTACCTCTTTGATTGGCAATATGGTATCAACTATTCATTGACCAAATCACTTAAGGTAAGCTATGATGTGACCAATAGCAATATTATACGTAACTATTACCGTTATAATAATATAGGTGAGCGAGAGCTGAATAAGGAGCTTACCCTATGGCATGATTTCTGGAATCAAGGAACTCCTAATCACTTCATGTCGGCCTTCAAGCTCAATTATGAGTTGCCTTTGGACAAATTGCCTTTCTTGTCCTTTGTTAAGGCTTCTTATTCTTATACAGGTGATTTTGATTGGCAACGTGGTTCCGAAGCACTTACCCAAGTGGCGAATCAGCAAATCAATAAAGTACAGAATGCCAATACTCACAATTTCACTGCCAATATGACTTTTGACCGTTTCTACTCCTCTTTGGGAGTGAAGAACAAAGGTCTAGGTCAAAAATCGACAGCTAAGGATCACCTATTGCGCTTTGCTACTATGATCAAGCGTATTGGAGTGAGCTATACGGAGACCAACGGCTCTATGCTTCCTGGTTACTTGCCTCAGATAGGTTTCTTTGGTACCTCCAAGCCATCGTTGCCGTTTGTTTTCGGTTGGCAAGATGATATTCGCTATGAAGCAGGCCGACGTGGTTGGCTTACAGATTTTGCAGATTTCAATGAGCAGTTTATACGCTCAACTAACAAGACGCTTAACCTAACGGCTAGCTTACAGCCTGCCAACGATCTCCAGATAGACCTCAAGGCCGATCGGGAGTATATAGATAACTTTGAAGAGACCTTCAATGCCATAGCAGGATATTATAATCCGCTGATAGGCAATACCACAGGGAACTTTATGATTTCTGATAATATGATATTGACCTCTTTCATGGCATCGGATGAGTATAGTTCTAAGGCATTCCAGAAATTCAAGGACAATAGGCTTACCATCGCAAGACGTTTGGCGGCACAGAGAGGTATTAACCTCTCTGACCCTAACAACCTTGATGCTGATGGCTTCCCTAAAGGGTATGGTAAGAACAACCAAGCGGTGATGATGCCAGCTTTCTATGCGGCTTATACAGGTCGTGATGCCGAAGGCGTATCCTTAGGGGCTTTCCGTACTATTCCTATCCCTGCTTGGACAGTGCGTTATTCGGGACTGATGCGCCTAGATAGCTTCAAGAATGCTTTCCGCCGCTTCTCCCTTACTCATGGTTACCGTGCTAGCTATGCGCTGAGTGATTTCCGTACCAATTTGGAATATAGCAAAAACCCAGATCAGTTAGACCAAGGGGGTAATTTCCGCAACGAAAAGCTCTTCACCAATGTGAACCTTGTAGAGCAGTTCTCTCCGCTAATTCGTATAGATGCAGAGTTGCAGAACTCTCTGAGTGTGATGGGGGAAATACGCCGCGATAGGACAATTTCTATCAGTTTGGACAATAATTATTTGACTGAGCTTATGCGCCGTGAATATCGATTAGGCTTGGGTTATCGTATCAAGGATATCAGTTTCGCTTCCCGCTTCAATGGGCGTGATGTGATCATCAAGAGCGACCTAAACCTTAAGGCAGATATAGCCCTACGTAGCGACTTTACCGTAATCCGAAATATGGAGCTCAATGACAACCAAGTAACCAATGGACAGACCTCTTGGCTCGGTCGTTTCACGGCAGATTACTCGTTCTCCAAGAACCTATCGGGAATCTTCTATTTTGATTATTCCTTCTCTAAGTACGCGATCTCTACCTCTTTCCCTATGACAACCATACGTACGGGAATTACCGTGAGATATACGTTTAATTAAAGAAAAAAGTAAAAGGTAAAAAGTAAAGTGAATACTTTTTACCTAGCTAAAGAGTTGAAATATAAATTGCGTCTCTATATAGGTTCTAGCTAAGATAAATTCTGATTAGCATAGTCTTCCGTAGAGACGCAATTTATTGCGTCTTAACGAATTAGATTATACAGATATTTTT
>NZ_CALHGG010000026.1 GCF_938029845.1 uncultured Capnocytophaga sp. | reverse complement strand
ACTATCTAAGACGCAATAAATTGCGTCTCTACACATGCGCTGGCTAAGACAATTACCAAAAACATAGTCCTCCGTAGAGGCGCAATAAATTGCGCCTTAATGAATTGGACTATACAATTGTTTTCTACTATTGATTCGCGTTAATAAATAGGCGAATTATTTCCCCTACTCCTTAATCAGCTCTGCTAGAGCGAACGCTTCGATATTTTTGGGGAATGTATTAAAGCCCTACCCACACCCTTGATTCCTTACCAACTTGTAATAGGTCGGCGTATATTCTCCCAAAAAGGAGCTACATATTCATTGTAAAAACACAACCTTGTTAAGTTGTCTCCTTCAATACTAATTCCCAAAGCAGGGACAACCATCCAATGACCATGATATAATACTTTCTCGGTGCTTATAAGTCTTTCTATATCTTTATCATTATTCAAATCATAATCTCTTACAAGTATCTTATCAAATAAACAAGGCGTTTTTACATATATGCTACAGAGCAGCTGATTGTAAAATTCAAACAATAAAGAAGCACTTTCAAATATCTTCTTCCCTCCAATCCCTTCTACGGACATTGTTGTGATGTGGTATTCCTTTTTAAAATCCTCTAAAGTAGTATTAAAGACAAATTGATTAACGGCTTTAAAAGGATTTAGTTCCAATATATTAGAACTCCTCAGTAAACTATCTTCTATCAGTTTATGTGCTTTTGGGACATACAAATCTACCAACGAACTATCAAAAACTAATACTTGTGCAAAGATTTTGTTTTTAAAATCAATGTACAAAGATAGCTGTAAGTTCGGATAAATATAGAAATCTCCATCTATAATTGGTTTCTCTTGTGTGATTGTATCAATAGTAGCTACTGTAATCCCTTTGCCATATACTTCTATCTGTTTTACATCCCGAACAGAAATAGTCTGAATACGCTTATTTTCTATTTCAAAGAAAAATGTAAGCGAATTCCTTTCTACTCTTGTTATATCGGAGAAATCTCCCACTTGAAATGTATCTATTTTTCCTCTTTCGATATGAATCATGATTTTTTTGATAATATAGTACTTGCAGTATTTTGGACAATAATGAATGGACACGAGCTACAAGTTTACTAGTTTACGCTCCAAGTAATCCAAGTTTTTCAATTGCTGATAATCAGGGTATAGTATCTTAAAGTCGTTGTATAATTTGTTTTTAAGTTCTGAAAACCAACAAATTATAAAATTCACGAAACTTAAGTCTATAATTTATCATCAAGATTGTGATAATTTGAGGTTCTTAAGTGTAAATTATTTTTTGAATAAGTTCCTCTACAATAACTCTTATAGAAGAGGACATCCTAAGTTTCATTGTATTAGCTTTTTCTATCAGCTGCAACCGAAGTGTCTTATCTTGATACTGTTGTATCCTTGCTTTTACGACTTCCTCCGAAGGCAAACGAGCTATATCCCATTGCTGAGCCAAGGTATAGGTAATGAGATGTCTTTCCGCCTGATAGCTGTAAAGGTGTATCTTATCTACTGCTTTTTCAGTATATAAGCGATCCAACGAAAGGAGCAAACCCGCTACTGCTTTATCATGGGAAACTTTGTCGGCTAATCGTCCATAACCTTGGAAGTCTATTTCTTCTTGGTAGCGCAAGTAAAAGCCTAATTCTGTAAAAAGAGCAGGTGCTGCAATAGCAAAAGCTTCTATCCTAAAACCTTTTTCTTTGAAAGCCAAGGCTGTACGTAATGGAATATCAGCATTACGCATAGTTCCTTCTACTATGATATTGTATCGGTGAGTAATAGCTTCTTGTATAAGTGCTTCTGTAAAAAAGTTAGAGAATAGTTGTGTTTCCGCTGAATAGCTATCAGGGTGCTTTATAAGTTCTTTTGCCTTTGGGTGAAACTCTCTGTAGATATCCCCATTGACAAAGAGAAAGTCTTTATCAGGAAATTGTCGCAAAATAGCCCTTGCCAAACCACTTTTCCCCGAAGCTGGTTGTCCTCCTAAGATAAAGGCAATAGGGTTTTCTTGTGGGCTTAACCCCAACAAAAGATCTGTTTTTTCTCTTTCAAAAATAGCTTCTATACTATAGGCTTCCATTCATTTTCTTTATTAAAGGGCTATAATAATGTACTATTTTATCCATTACAGAAAGGCGTGCCATATCATCAGTACCATATAGCATTTTTTCTTCTTTTAGGTACATCTGAATTCTTTGCTCAAGAGCTTCTTTTTCTGTGAAATCAGTCAGAGCTGATTTTTCTTTAATAGCCCTTACTTTTAAGGAGCCTACAATCTGTAAGGCGGTATCTAAACTAATGGGTTCTTTCATAATTCAGGTTTTTAACAAATATGGTTTATTCTTCTTTGTCATTAAAAAGCTACACGCTATTTTTTTATAATAGGTGCGAGCCAAATGCTCACACCAGCGAGGGCTTTTATTTTTCTGCAAATATACAAAATTAATAATGCGAGTCAATAGTTAAAACACTATTACTATCTAAGACGCAATAAATTGCGTCTCTACACATGCGCTGGCTAAGACAATTACCAAAAACATAGTCCTCCGTAGAGGCGCAATAAATTGCGCCTTAATGAATTGGACTATACAATTGTTTTCTACTATTGATTCGCGTTAATAAATAGGCGAATTATTTCCCCTACTCCTTAATCAGCTCTGCTAGAGCGAACGCTTCGATATTTTTGGGGAATGTATTAAAGCCCTACCCACACCCTTGATTCCTTACCAACTTGTAATAGGTCGGCGTATATTCTCCCAAAAAGGAGCTACATATTCATTGTAAAAACACAACCTTGTTAAGTTGTCTCCTTCAATACTAATTCCCAAAGCAGGGACAACCATCCAATGACCATGATATAATACTTTCTCGGTGCTTATAAGTCTTTCTATATCTTTATCATTATTCAAATCATAATCTCTTACAAGTATCTTATCAAATAAACAAGGCGTTTTTACATATATGCTACAGAGCAGCTGATTGTAAAATTCAAACAATAAAGAAGCACTTTCAAATATCTTCTTCCCTCCAATCCCTTCTACGGACATTGTTGTGATGTGGTATTCCTTTTTAAAATCCTCTAAAGTAGTATTAAAGACAAATTGATTAACGGCTTTAAAAGGATTTAGTTCCAATATATTAGAACTCCTCAGTAAACTATCTTCTATCAGTTTATGTGCTTTTGGGACATACAAATCTACCAACGAACTATCAAAAACTAATACTTGTGCAAAGATTTTGTTTTTAAAATCAATGTACAAAGATAGCTGTAAGTTCGGATAAATATAGAAATCTCCATCTATAATTGGTTTCTCTTGTGTGATTGTATCAATAGTAGCTACTGTAATCCCTTTGCCATATACTTCTATCTGTTTTACATCCCGAACAGAAATAGTCTGAATACGCTTATTTTCTATTTCAAAGAAAAATGTAAGCGAATTCCTTTCTACTCTTGTTATATCGGAGAAATCTCCCACTTGAAATGTATCTATTTTTCCTCTTTCGATATGAATCATGATTTTTTTGATAATATAGTACTTGCAGTATTTTGGACAATAATGAATGGACACGAGCTACAAGTTTACTAGTTTACGCTCCAAGTAATCCAAGTTTTTCAATTGCTGATAATCAGGGTATAGTATCTTAAAGTCGTTGTATAATTTCTGCTTTACAGCTTCTATTTTATGCAGTAATTTTTTGATGGTGAACAACGACTTTCTTTGTCCATTGAATAGGATACGAACATACTCTTCATCCTCTCTTCTGAGGGAAAAATGATAATCATCATACACACTAAATACTTCATTTTTTGTTTCTTCTCCCGAAGCTATTTCCCCTAGATTATCAGCAAAAATAATGAAGAATTTAAGCAAATCAGCCTGAAAATGAAAAAGAGTTTTATCATCATTTAAAATTAAAACCTCTCCCCATAGCATTTTCTCAACGATTTCAGATTTAGAAAAATGATAGTATTTTTCCTTTCTTACTTTTTTATATATTTCTAAATCAATCTGATATTGGATTATTATATTACCTTTTTTCATAGTTATTTAGTTTTCTCAAAAGTGCTATCTTTCACGAAGGGCTTTTGTATTCTACTGATTGGAAAGGTATTGAAGCTTTAACAACACATCTAAAATCACCCTTCTCCTAATACTATGTACTTAATACCTAAAAGATTCAAATCATCTATAATTTTTAATATTTTGTGTTTTTCTATAGCTATTACTTGCAAATTTTTGATAGGAGTTATATCACTTATTTCTTTAATAGGATTATAGAACATATATAGTTTTTTCAAATTAGGCAGGTGTTCTAACCCTATCAAACTCTCTATTTTATTTTCTTGTACCTCTAAAAACTCAAGAGATTTTAATTTTTTAAAAGGAAGAAAATTAATAAATGGAGAATCATATAAATCTAAATGTTTTAGTTTTTTACAATTTTCCAATCCTTCTAATTTTTGATTCGTATCAGCATTATAGCCATGCAAATTCCGTAAATTTGGTGTGCTTTTCAAAGAATAAAAATCAAAATCTTTAAAATCTACATATAAATTCTCTAATTTAGGAAAGGATTTATCTATAAACTTAATGTAATTATTTGTTGTGCGTAATTCTTTTAAACTGGGGATATTTACATTTGCTAAATTCGTTATTGAAGTATCCGAGACATTTAATATTTTAATTGAATTACTACTAATATTCAAATTGGTTATCTTCTTATTTTTTGTAATCTCTAAAGTCTTTAAAGCTGGGAAATCAGGAAAGTTATCAAATACATCCATATGGGGGAAAGAGCAACATTCTAATGTTAAGTCTCTAAGTTGCTCCAATCGCTTTAACTCACTTAAATCTGACAAATTACACTTATAAAAAGTTATTTCTTTCAAAGTATCCACAAAAGGTAGAAAATCATCAAGAGAATCAATATTCTCCTCAGAAAATATTATTTCTACTACTTTATTTCGGTATAGCCGTATAGCACTCCTTTGGGAAGAAATGTAGTTTGCTGAGATATTATTTAAATTGTATTTCTTTATTAGACCTGATAACATATATTTATCTTTTCACATATCCAGCTTCTGTATCAAATTTTATTGAGTTGTTTTTTTATTTCCTCGACTTGTTTTAACATAGCAAAAGATTGTGTTTCATAATAATTATCTTCAAATTCGTTGTTTTTAATTTTTTCAATTCGATTTTCCAACAAAGGAATAAAAGTTACAGAATCAAAATCTTGAAAATGTCCCTTGTATTTTATCAACAACTCTTTTAGATAGATAAGAATATCATTACAGAGTTCATTACGCATTTCGTCCTCTGAAAGATCTACATATTTATTTAAAACAAGCATTTGGTCTATTACAAGTTCATCTTTTTTTCGCATATACCGAGCATACGATTTTAATTTACCTTTTTCAATATCTTTTATATTAAACAACCTTAAAATAATGCTTAATGATATATGATGTCTGTCTATTTTCTGTAATTGATTAGATATAGATTTCTGCCATATCATATTATTTAGATTATCAATTATATATCTTGCAACTTTTATTTGTTTTACATTATTTTCAAAATTTCCGGCGTATCTTGATTCGTAAGTTATCTTTAAAAAAATACCCATAAGTTCTTGTTTTTTTGTATTTTTTGATTCGTATCAGCATTATAGCCGTACCATTTCCATAGATTCGACCTATTAATTTGAATCAATAGTTAAAATATTATTTGCTAACTTTCTAAGACGCAATAAATTGCGTCTCTACCCTAACGCTGGCTAAGACAACTCCTGATGAGCGTAGTCATCCGTAGAGACGCAATTTATTGCGTCTTAACGAATTAGATTATACAGATATTTTTTAACTATTGATTTGCATTAGTTGTTATCTATCAATGTTTTACAATTCACCACCAGCGTGGTGATGAATTGAGGTTTCTAATTGGGGCTGGTTTATTCCTCTATGAGATAATACTTTTCAAGGTCTCTGTTTTACTGCCTGTAGCAATAAGAGCATCATGATGATTAATAGCTATAAGCCATTCGTATTTCTTAGAAACAAAATAAAACTCATCATAATGACGAAGTTCTCCTATAAGTGGGAGTACTGGGGTTATCCTCCCTTCATAAAACCAAAACTTATCATTCTGAGATTCCGCAAAGATAAAGAATATCTCTTCCTGTGCATCAATAAGTTCAGTAAGATAATTTTCAGGATTATGAGGCGGAACAAAAGCAACTGCTTCTTGAGAAAAATCCTCCCAAAGCCAATAGTACCTACCTCTTTGATGCTTACAGAATGTCTTATAAATCTGAGTCTCTACAGCTTTCCATTCATCTATCCCTAATGGGCGAAAATCCTCTGAAGAAATCTGCAATTGAACCACTAATTGTGCTATTTCTGTTCTAAGACTTGTCCAAGTTCGTTTTTTCTTTGCCATTAGTCATTTCATTTTTTTGTCTCTGAATGAGTTGAATTATAAACCTCTGCCAAACTGCCTTTTTTGGTAGCATTCAGCCACTGACTTGACCACTGACTACTGATCCAAACCGCTAAACAAATCGGGCTGTATCACCTCCGGCGCTGCGGTGTCCTCTTCTTCGGTGAGTTCTTCTACTGTTTGAGGTTCTTCGTATGGAAGTGGCTCCAAAGGAATAATCTCCTTGATACGCTCGGTAGAGAGTTGGTTACCAATGGCTTTGATACCCTTGATAGCAATAAACTCTTCTATATTGACCATTTGGTTTTCGGCACGCTCTCGGCCTGTCTTGGTAAATACCACCTCAGCCATAGGACGCCACTGGGTAGAGACAAAGAGCAGCTGAGACTTAGGATGATCGGAGATAACCAGTTCCTCACGGTTAGGGTTTTCCACTAAGAAGCGTTTGACAAAGTAGCGTTCCTTTTCCCCTTCGTAATGGATTACTGAAATAGGCTTTTCAGGGTTCCACTTTTCTATAATAAGTAAGTTCGGGTCAAAGTGTAGAGAGAGATCAGGGATTACTGTCTTCACTACCGCATCTTTACCAATAAGTAGCAACCTATCTTCACCCTTGAAGGAGCCAAGTAGCTCGCCACGCCCCTCGGTATTGAGGCGGTGTACGATAGGGTCATACCATATCTTGCGTGGCTTGAGGGTAGAAACACCTTTTTCCTTGAGTTCTATACGCTTGATAGCATACTTTGTTACGATATTTCCACGAGAGGCTCTTCCCTTGATAAGAATATCGGCGAAATTGATATCCCATTTGAGCTTCTTGACGCTACCTGCTTGACGAAGAATAATGGTAATAAGTTCCGCTTCTCCGTTGGGATTGGCTGAGAAGTATAGGATTTGAGAATCCTTATGCGGTTCTACCACGTCATATTCCTTATCACGGATGATTCCCGTTACAGTAAAGCGCTTGATATAGGAGATTTTGTCATTTCCGTTGCGATACACTAGGTTGTACACGGTGCGAGTGTCATTCTTCTTGAATACCCCTACATGAACAATATTCTTGCCTATATAGCTCTTTTCGGTTACCTTGGTGATAATCATTTTCCCTTCGGCGGTAAAGACAATAATATCGTCTATATCACTGCAATCGGCTACATATTCGTCCTTCCTAAGAGAAGTACCTACGAATCCCTCTTCCCTATTGACATAGAGCTTAAGGTTGCGTACCACTACTTTGGTAGCCTCAATGGTATCAAAAGGTCGTATCTCCGTTTTGCGTTCCTTGCCTTTGCCATATTTCTTTTGCAGATTTCTGAAATAATCAATAGCGAAAGCAATCAAATTGGCCAAGTGGTTTTTTACCTCTTCTATACCTGCTTCTATCTTCAAAAGAGCCTCTTCAGCCTTATAGGTATCATAGCGAGTGATACGGATCATAGGAATCTGGGTGAGGCGATCCATATCCTCATCGGTGATAGGGCGCAAGAGTTGTTCTGCAAAAGGCTCAAAGCGCTTATATAGGTAGGCAAAAAGGCTTTCCTTGTCACTATAATTCTTGAAGTCAATATACATCTCCTCTCGGATAAATATTTTCTCCAAGGAGGCATTATGCCATTTTTGTTCTAGGTCATCGAGCTTTACCTCCAATTCCTTTTTGAGAATCTCCACTGTCCTATCGGTACTCTTGCGCAGTATATCACTCACCCCAATAAAGTGAGGTTTGTTCCCCTCAATCACGCAGCAGAGCGGGGAGATGGACAGCTCGCAATCGGTAAAGGCATACAGGGCATCTATGGTCTTATCGGGGGAAATTCCCTTAGGCAGATGCACCAATATCTCCACCTCCTTGGCGGTATTGTCATCTACCTTGGCGACTTTGATTTTTCCTTTTTCATTAGCCTTGAGGATGGATTCGATCAGTGAAGAAGTGGTCGTTCCGAAAGGTATTTCAGTAATAACCAAGGTCGCTTTGTCCCTCTGGGCGATACGGGCACGTACCTTGATACGACCGCCACGCATCCCATCGTTATAACCTGCTACATCCATAATCCCTGCTGTAGGGAAATCGGGATATAGCTCAAAGGGCTTGTCCTGCAAGTACTGCACTGAAGCCTCAATAAGTTCATTGAAGTTATGGGGTAGGATTTTGGTTGAAAGTCCCACGGCAATTCCTTCTGCTCCTTGGGCTAGGAGTAGGGGAAACTTTACAGGCAGGTGCACAGGCTCATCGTTACGGCCATCGTAGCTCTTTTGCCACTGGGTCACCTTGGGGCTAAAAAGCACATCAAGCGCGAAGTGGGAAAGACGTGCCTCTATATATCGGGGGGCTGCGGCATCATCCCCTGTGAGGATATTCCCCCAGCTTCCTTGGGTGTCGATGAGCAACTGTTTTTGTCCTAATTGGATAATAGCATCCCCAATAGAAGCATCCCCATGAGGGTGATACTTCATGGTATTACCCACGATATTGGCTACCTTGTTATAGCGACCGTCCTCTAGCTCGTCCATGGAATGCATGATACGACGCTGCACGGGCTTAAATCCGTCCTCCAAAGCGGGAACAGCACGTTCTAAGATGACATAAGAGGCATAGTCCAAAAACCAATTTTGATACATGCCACTGAGGCGTGTGATGGTCTCTTGCGCCTCTGCTTGAGGGAAATCTTCCATGATAATTAAGGTAAAAAGTAAAGGATAAAAAGTAAAAGCTTTGCCTAGTAAAAAGATAAAAAGTAAAAAGTAAAAGTCCTTATCCTACATTTACTTTTTACTTTTTACCTTTTATCTATTTTTTAGAATTGTTGTCCTAAGATAAAGTGGGTTTCCCAACCATGTGGGGTAGTGCGTCCGTTGATACCATCGTAACCATACCCAAAGTCAAAGCCGAGGATACCAAGCATAGGCATAAAGATACGAATACCGAAACCTGCGGAACGCTTGATGTCAAACGGATTGTACTGGGAGAAAGTTCCGAATGAGTTGGCTCCCTCAGCAAATACCAATCCATAAATAGAAGCCATAGGCTTGAGGGTGATAGGGTATCGCAGTTCGAGAGAGAACTTATTATAAATCACATCTCCGTCACGTGCTGAGAGAGATTGGTTCGGATAACCACGCATCTGTATGTATTCACGTCCTTCGAGAGAGTTGTAAGACATACCGTCGCCCCCTACCATGAAGCGTTCGAAAGGCACGGTACCTCTGTCCCTATTATAGTAACCCAAGTAACCGAAGTCTACCGAAGGGCGCAATACAAGCTTATCTACCAGATTCAAGTACCAGTTTCCTTGCAAACGTAGCTTATAGAATTCCAACCACTTAAATCGCTCTTGGTCAATCTCGGAAATACGATTGGCATTGCCATTGGCTTCTGCCACATTGCGTTGTTCCATAAGTGACTTATAATCTACCCCGTTGAACAAGGAATAAGGAGGGGTAAGCTTGGCGGTAATGGTAAAATCACTTCCTCCGAGAGGGAAGATAGGATTAGGTCCGCTGGAGCGTCGGCTTAGGGAGACCGTGTACGCCAAGGCATTGGCATGTCCGTTCCCGAAAGTAAAGAGCGTGGTGTTATAGTTTCTCAGGTCATAATAGTTATAGCTTATGTTCTGAGAGAGTTGGAAATAGTCATCAGGCACCTGAAGGCGTTTTGCCAATCCCAAATATACCCCTGTGATATAGAAGCGCTTGCTCTTATCCACATCATAGGTATAGTAGTTATAATCATAACTCACCGAATAGTTGAAGCCGAGAGAGAACTGTACAGGTCGCTCTCCTCCCCACCAAGGTTCCATAAAGGAGAAGCTACCTACCCTATAAGCACGACCCACACTCACGTTCAGGGCTAGCTTTTGGGCATCCCCCATAGGAAGCGGACGGTAAGACTTCTTGTCAAATATATTTTGTATAGAGAAGTTGTTAAAGTTCAACCCTAGGGTACCCATGAAACCTCCCCCACCATAACCACCTTGTAGTTGTATCTGGCTGGAGGAACCACTATCGGTAAGACCATATTCAAGATCTACAGTTCCAGAATTCGGGTCAGGATTCTTGATCTGAGGGTTAATACTCTGTGCATCGAAGATACCCAACTGAGAAAGCTCACGTACTGTACGTATTACATCCTCTTTGGAGTAAAGATACCCAGGACGGGTACGCATCTCACGGTAGATCACCCTGTCGTTGGTGATATTATTACCTGTTACTGTTATATTATTAAAGTGTGCTTGCTTACCCTCATGGATACGTACCTCAAAGTTGATAGTGTCATTGACTACCGAAGTCTCAACAGGGTTAATCTGAGAGAAGAGGTAACCCGTATTCTGGTATAGGTTGGAGATGCTATTGGCATCGGGGTCTTTAGGGTCATTGATACGGTTGCGCAACTGTACCCCGTTATATACTTCCCCTTTTTTCAGCCCTAGAATATGGCTAAGCATCTGGTTACTATAAATGGTATTCCCCAAGAACTTGATATCCCCGAAGTAGTATTTGCGTCCTTCCTCCAAGGAGATTTTAAGGTCAATATTCTCTTTTCCATCGTAGAGCGTATCGCGTTTTACACGAGCATCACGATATCCATTTTCCTTATAGAAGTCAATGAGCGAAGCCAAGTCCTCGTTATACTTATCTTGTACGTACTTAGAGCGCTTCCAGAAACGACCAAAGAAACGTTGCTTGGTCTTTTTCATCTGCCTGCGCAGCTTGCTATCTGCAAATTTCTCATTCCCCTCGAAGGAGATATGATTGATCTTCACCTTATACCCCCTATCTATACGAATGAGCATACGCTCCTTGGTACCCAATGAATCGACAGGCTGTGTGGTGATATGTACTTTGGTATTGAGAAAACCTTCCTTGCGATACTTATCGGTGATATAGGATTTGGTTTTAGCGATAAGGCTTTCATTGACCTTTTTAGAGACTTTGAGTTTGTCCTTATCCAGTTCTATTTTTTTGAGTAGCTCTTCGGCTTTTCTTTTGCGGATACCGTCAATCTTAACCTCAGTGAGTTCAGGCATTTCCTGAATAACAAACTCCAAGAAAGCTTTATTCCCCTCAATTTTAGCGATATAGATATCTATATCATTGAACACCTGATACTTCCACAACTTGTGAATGATACGGGTAAAACGTTCGCTGGGAATAGTAATCTTATCCCCCACTTTCAGTCCTGAAGCCACGATAATGGTTTGTGCATTGTAGTGCTTCGCCCCTTTGACTTCTATGCCTCCTATAACGAACTCACGTCCTTTTTCCAACGCCGTCAGCGTAGGCGCTTGAGAAAGGGTATCCTGCACTACTACTGTAGCGAGGGTATCCTTTGCCATCTGCTGCTCTTGTGCATAAGTTATATGAAGAAAGAGTATCCCAAAAATATATAGAAAATTTCTCATACTAAAGTTGTTCACTGGTTTTTCCAAATCTGCGTTCTCTGTTTTGATAGTTTAGAAGGGCTTTGTGTAGCTGTTCAGGAGTGAAGTCAGGCCAAAGCACATCGGTAAAGTATAATTCGGCATAGGCTATTTGCCAGAGCAGGAAGTTACTGATACGGCACTCTCCGCTGGTGCGAATAAGCAAATCCACAGGAGGTATCTCTTGGGTATAGAGTGCTTTTTGTATTTCTTGAGGGGTAATCTGCTCAGGGGTAAGAAGTCCCTGTTGTACCTTGCGGGCGAGCTGCTGGGTCATCTGGAGGAGTTCCTGCTGTCCCCCATACGCCAAGGCAAGGCTTACAGTAGTGCTCGTATTGTCTTTAGTCTGTTCCATAGCTTTGTAGAGTTCTTTTCTCACTTTAGAGGGCAGGCTCTCCAAATCGCCTATGGCATTGAGACGGATATTATTCTTTTGCATAATAGCCACCTCCTTGTTCAGATAGCGTGATAATAAGTGCATCAGTGCCTCCACTTCTAACTTGGGGCGATTCCAATTTTCTGTTGAAAAAGCATAAAGAGTAAGGTAAGGGATACCCAGCTGGGAGGCTTCTTGTATGATCTCCCGTACTGTTTTCGCTCCTTTTTCATGGCCGAAGATACGCTGTTTGCCTTGTTGTTTCGCCCAGCGACCATTACCATCCATGATGATTGCCAAATGCTTGGGGAGCATTTCTTTTTCTATATTCATTGGCTTATCTGCAAAATTACTATCAAGTGGCAAAGGTATGTTTTTTTTGGCAAATCTGAAAATATTTATATCTTATTTGGCAAATTCAAAACAGTTGCACTTCTTAGCCCCAAAGGTATAGGTAAGGTAAGCCCCTGTAATCATATACCAGTCGGGAGTGTTGAGGTTTCCGAACCATTTTCCCTTGCCTGACTTGCTGCCGTCTATATTATTGGTAAAGGTATAGCGCATGCTCACCTCCGCCCCTATGAGAAAGCGGGATCCCCAAAGGCGAGTCTTGACCCCAAAGGTAAAGGGAATAGCCCAAGACTCATCACGCTCAGGATAGGTCTGATACTTAGCTGCTTGATCGCGGATCGTGAGGTCGTCAAAGTAGAGCCTATCCATCTTGAAAAAGTAGAATCCTGTATGCACATAAGGGGTAAAGAGCAACTTAAAAGGATCATGCGTATCAAAATGGAGAAAATCATATTCCACCCCTGCCCCCATTTCCACCATGCGGTTAAGGAAAGAAAAACCACGCTGCTTACGTGCCTCCGTAGTGGCACGTTCATCCTTATCCCAAAGTTCGAACCACTTGATGTCAGCACGTAGGGAAAGCTGTTTGCGCAGGTTACGCTTATAGATCAAGCCCATAGCAGGCTTGGTAGGATACACATAATAGGTAGCCCCAATATCCGAAATGGGATTGGCGCCGCCAAAATAAAAGCCTATCTCATTATATTGTGCTGAGGTCTTGGTAAGGGTAAAGAAACCTACAAGCAGCCAGAGAAAATATTTCTGCATTGGTTGATAATTGTTAGTTGTTAATTATTAATTGTCAATCCGTTAGTTGCTAGTGCTTTAATAGCTTAAAGCTGCTTACTATATTCATTTTCTTAATCATCAGGTTATTTATAATTAAGCATTGACTATTGACAATTAATCTGTGCTTTTCACTCCTCATTTTTCATTATTTAAGAGTGATTGTACGGCAGAAAGACAAAGACTAAAGAGTACGGCGTACCAGAAACCTTGTATCTCGATACCGTCAATAAGTCTATCGGCTAAGATAATAATAATCGTATTGATGATAATCAAAAACAGCCCAAAGGTAATCACTGTAATAGGTAAGGAGAGCACTATCAATATAGGTCTTAGAAATATATTGAGCAGGCTCACCACCAAGGAAAACCATAAGGCATCGGTGAAATCATTTACTATGATATGTGGTAACACCTTACTTAGTCCCAAGATGAGTAAGCTGGTAATAATAAGGTTTAGAATATATTTCATTTTGGTTTATTTTTGTAGGAACTGGGAGGTAATCTCAAAAAATTCCTTAGGTTTTTCGACTTGTACCCAGTGTCCTGCTCCCTCTACGATTACTTCGGTAGCTTTTGGAAAATGCTGCTTGATGAGCGCCATGTCCTCAGGGAGTACATAATTGGACTTGCCTCCTATGACGAAGAGAGCTTCCCCATTATAGATAGTACCTGTAGGCAAGGCGGTGCCTATCTCGGCTACTCGATCGCGAAGTACAGGCAAGTTAATGCGCAAGCCTAACTGATCGGCACTTACTCTGTATACATTCTTGAGGAGGAACTGGCGTATAGGAACATCTATGATAAACTTACTCAATTGCTGGTCAGCCTCCTCACGGGTTTTGATCTGGGTAAAGTCGAGGGTAGAAAGTGCATCAAGTATTACCTTGTGATGCACAGGGTAATACTTAGGTGCCATATCCACCACTACGATACGCTCGGTACGCTCGGGGTGTGTTACCGCCAATAGCATGGTGGTCTTGCCCCCCATGGAGTGGCCAATGATCGGAGCGGAGGCTATCTGATGATAATCCATATAGCGAATGAGATCTTCCACCATAAGGGCGTAAGAAAATTCAGGCGAATGGAAGCTATGTCCGTGGTTACGTGCATCGATCACATGTACCTGATAGCCCTCTTGGGCAAAGCGAAGAGAGTGGGTACGCCAATTGTCCGCCATACCTAAGAAACCATGGAGAATAATAAGGGGCTTCCCTTCCCCCACAATCTGAGAATTAATAAGTTCCATAATACGATTATTTAAGACGATACAGATACATGCTCACTACATTCTGAAGCCCTAAGTAGAGTGCTTCACTAATCAAGGCATGCCCTATGGAAACCTCCAAGAGGTTGGGTATCTGTTCTTTAAAATATTTCAAGTTGTCCAAACTAAGGTCATGTCCCGCATTGAGCCCTAAGCCTACACTTTGGGCAACCTTAGCCGCTTGTACATAGGGAAGAATCCCCTCTTGGTTACCACGAGCATATTCTCTCGCATAGGCTTCGGTATAGAGTTCTACACGATCCGTACCTGTCTTGGCTGCTGCTTCCACCATTTGGGGAATAGGATCTACAAAGAGTGAGGTACGGATACCATGTCGCTTGAACTCGGCTACAACCTCTGTCAAATAAGCAGCATGGGTTAGGGTATCCCAACCTGCATTGGAGGTAATAGCATCCTCTGCATCGGGCACAAGGGTTACTTGAGTAGGCTTCACCTGAAGCACCAAATCAATAAACTTAGGGATAGGATTCCCCTCAATGTTATATTCCGTATGGACAATCTTTTTCAAGTCCAAAGCATCTTGGTAACGGATATGTCGCTCATCAGGGCGCGGATGAATCGTAATCCCCTCTGCCCCAAACTCTTGTATATCAGTAGCCACTTGCAACAAATCAGGCACATTGCCCCCACGAGAATTGCGGAGGGTAGCTATTTTATTGATATTTACACTTAATTTTGTCATTTCAAAGCGTCTTTAATAGAGGGCAAAGTTACAAATTATCCACCACATTTACAATCAGGGCCACCCCCACATTTTTTTTTCTTCGTGAAAAAGAATTTTTTTACCAAGAAGAAAACCGCTAAGGCTACTAAAGCATACGTAATTATATCCTGTATCATAGTGTTTGTTTTTTTAAGGGCAAAAATACGATTTTTTTTTAAGTTTTTAGTTGCTTCCTATTAAGTGAATAATCCCCCTAACCCCCGATAGTGAATAATCCCCCCAGCCCCCGAAGGGGGAGCAAGTGACTAGTGCAATGAATACCCCCTAGCCCCCGAAGGGGGAACAAGTGACTAATAACAAATGCAATAGGATTAGTCACTAGTCACTGGTCGTTAGTCACTATCTAAGTCCAAACATAGCC
>NZ_CALHGG010000025.1 GCF_938029845.1 uncultured Capnocytophaga sp. | reverse complement strand
AAAAAGGAAATAATCCATTTATTTATTGTATCTTTGCCCAAAGTTCCTGAATTTTGGTGTTTTTTCTCAAACACAAAATTACTAATTCTTGGGAACTTTTATTTTATTATAGGAAAAAGTTTAAACAGCTTCGAAATAGTAAAATTGTAAATTACAAAAATTAACGATTAACAATTAACAATTAACAATTAAAATTCGTACTTTTGTCCCTTATAAAAGAATCTTTATATGGACTGGAATCCCAATCAAGTACTGCTTGACTTACATTTTATACAAATACGCTATTACAGCCTTATGTTTGTAATTGCTTTTTCCTTAGGCTTTTACATTACAAAAAAAATATTTTTAGCTGAAAACAAAAGCTTGGATAAGCTCGATTCCTTAGTTATCTATGTAGCAATAGCTACTCTTTTAGGGGCTCGATTGGGGCATGTATTCTTCTATGATTGGGACTACTTCAAGGATCATCCGTTAGAGATCATACTTCCTTTCCGCTTCTCCCCTACCTTTGAGGTAACAGGATTTGCAGGATTAGCTAGCCACGGAGCTGCTGTAGGAATTATCATTGCCATGTTTCTCTACATACGCAAATACCCCGATATGAAACTCTCTTGGGTGCTTGACCGCATTGTCATTGCCATCACCATAGGGGGTATGTTTGTCCGTTTTGGTAACTTTATGAACTCCGAAATTGTGGGTAAGATCGTTGATAAGTCCTTCCCTTTTGCAGTAAAATTTCTACAATCTGGAGATTTCAGTGCCCGTGAAGCTATGGAACTCACTGGAGAGAACACCCCTCAGAAGGCTTTTGAGGTAATTGCCCACAACCCACAATTTGTAGAAATATACAACCAAATCCCCTACCGACACCCAGTCCAACTCTATGAGGCTGTTTGTTACTTTTTCCTCTTTTGGTTGCTATATTACCTCTACTGGAAAACCAACAAGAAAGACCAGCCTTACTTTATCTTTGGAGTGTTCCTAATCGCTCTTTGGTCTATACGTTTCTTTACAGAGTATGTCAAAGATAGTCAAGGGGGTATTGAAAATACCTTAGGTATTTTCTCCACAGGCCAATGGCTGAGTATTCCTTTTATCATTGCTGGGATATTCCTACTATTCTTTAAGAAAAAAAGTGTGTAACTTTGTTCAACTCAGATGCTAAAGAAACTATTTTATAATGAGCGTTTTACGGCTATCCTCTGGGCGGGATTGGCGCTGGCTACTATCCTCCAAAATGTAGTGATTCGGGGTAGGTACAACAATTACCTTATCTTCGAGGGAGTTTTTAATCACTCCCTAAAACAGCTACCTTTATTCATCCCTTACCCTGAGGAATATGGAGATATGAACCATTATGGGGTATTCTTTAGTGCAATTATAGCCCCTTTTGCACTCCTCCCTTCAGGTCTGGGTTGTGCTTTATGGATATTGGCCAATGTCGCCTTCCTTTATTGGGCTATTCGTCAATTACCGCTCTCCAAGGGTGTCCTCATAGGCATTCTACTTATAGCCGCACACGACATGTATACAGCTGCTGCCATGCAACAGTTCAACATTAGTGTTATCGCTCTTTTAGTAGCTGCTTTTGTCTTTGTAGAAAAAGGAAAAAGCCACTGGGCGACTCTCTTTATTGTAATTGGCACCTTGACCAAGCTCTATGGCATCGTTGGTTTGGCTTTCTTTTTCTTTGCCAAAGACAAAAAGCGCTTTATAGGGTCTGCCCTACTATGGCTAGGGTTGCTCTTTTGCCTACCCATGTTATACTCCTCTCCTGAATATGTGCTTTCCCAATATCATGATTGGTATATTTCCCTTTCCCAGAAGAATGGAGAAAATATGGACACCTCACATTATAACCTACAAAACCTATCTTTCTTAGGTTTCTTGCAACGTACTGGCATTTATAACAATAACTTAGTAGTTATTGCTATTGCTTTATTACTCTTTGCTCTCCCTTATTTGCGTATAGCGCAATACAAGCACCTGCGCTTTAGGCTCATGTTCTTGGCCTCAGTGAGTATGTTCCTATGCCTATTCAGCACAGGAACCGAGAATAGCACCTATGTGGTAGCCTATGTAGGAATTGGAATTTGGTTTATGACCACTCCTAACAGAAACAACTCTCTAAAAATCACACTTTTAGTCTTAGCCTTTTTAGCTTCACTCTCTCCTACTGACCTTTTCAAGCCTCTCAAAGAACCTTATATCATCCGCTATTCTCTTCGAGCGGTGCCTGTCATGCTTATATGGCTCACCCTCATTTGGGAAATGTGTAGTTTGGACTATGGAAAAGAGTATACTAACCCTAAAGAAGTCTCCCTATGAAAAAGATAGATATCGTCGTTCCTTGTTATAATGAAAGTGAGAATATCCGTCCACTATATCAGGCTATTAAGGATGTCTTCACTAAAGAGCTACCTGACTATGACTTCAACTTACTATTAGTAAATGACGGAAGTAAAGACTCCTCTCTGCTTATCCTCCAACAATTGGCCAAGGAGGATGAGCGAGTAAAATACCTTTCCTTCTCCCGCAATTTTGGACACCAATTAGCGGTAAAAGCGGGCTTAGATCATGCCTTCGCGCCTGCGGTAATCTCCATGGATGCTGACTTGCAGCATCCTCCTGCACTGATTCCTACCCTAGTTCGTAAGTGGGAAGAGGGCGCGCAAGTAGTGGCTACCCTACGTACCTATCCTGCCGAAATCTCTAAGAAAAAACGCAAGAGTTCCCAGCAGTTTTACAAGCTACTGAACCTACTTTCAGATATTGAAATCAAGGAGGGCTCAGCCGATTTTCGTCTGCTTGATCAATCTGTGGTAGAGGTAATCCGCCACATGAGAGAGAACGAACCTTTCTTGAGAGGCATGGTTCCTTGGGTAGGCTTTAAGCAAGTGTATGTACCTTACACCGCTCAAGCTCGTTATTCGGGAGAGACCAAGTATACCTTGAAGAAAATGTTCCAATTAGCTCTTAGTGGGGTTACCTCTTTTAGTGTAAAACCTTTATACTTTGCAGTATTCTTGGGCTTCTTCTTTTCCATGCTCTCTGTATTATACATTCCTTATGTGATTTATTCCTTCCTTAATGGTTCGGAAATCTCAGGATGGGCATCCCTTATCATGACGGTTGTTTTCTTCGGAGGGCTACAACTGATTATCTTAGGAATCATCGGGGTATATATCGGAAAAATATTCACCCAAACCAAGGAAAGACCTGTCTATATTATTCAAGAAAAACACTTATAACCTTTTGAGAAACAACATAACTGATGATTTACCTAAGTTTTGATATAGAGGAGTTTGATATGCCCAAGGAATATGGGTTTGACATTCCTTTTGAGCAACAAATGGCCATTTCCCATGAGGGACTCACTGTTATCTTGGATTTGCTCCAAAAGCACGAGGCAAAAGCTACTTTTTTCTCTACTGTAATTTTTGCCCAAAACGCCCCCGAGCTTATTGAGCGACTCCTAAGTGAAGGACATGAGTTGGCCTCACATACTTATTATCATTCCGACTTTGCCATAGAACACCTGCGCTCCTCCAAAGAGGCCTTGGAGTCTCAGTTTGGGGTAACTGTGGAAGGCTTGCGTATGCCACGTATGTTGGAGGTAAGCGCTACCGATGTCAAGCAGGCAGGCTACATCTATAACTCCTCCGTGAATCCTACCTTCCTCCCTGGACGATACAATAAGTTACATGTACCTAGAGCTATGTTCCGTGAAGATGATCTTTGGCAAATACCCGCAGGGGTAAGCCCTTGGCGTATTCCCCTCTTCTGGCTTTCCTTTCATAACTTTCCTCTATGGTACTACAAACACCTTTTGAGCCGTACGGTTGAAAGTTTAGGATATGCTGCCCTCTACTTTCACCCATGGGAATTTACGAACCTACACCAAAAAGAGTTTAACTTCCCTTTCTATGTTATGCGCAATACAGGAGAAGCTATGATCGCACGCTTTGATAAGCTACTTGGCTTTGCTAAAAAGAATAATTGGAAAGTAGAAAACTATAAAAAACTAATAGAAAGATGAATATTACCAAACAAATAAAGCTTTTTTATTATATACAAAGCTATACACGCGCATTCTTAGGTAAAACAGGTGATTACAAACAAACTATTGACAAACTAAAGAGTAAAATAGATTCAAAAACCTTAGAACAGATACAAAAACGAGTTGATTATTATTGTAAGTTAGACCATCCTGTACCCAACAGCAAGACTCATCAGATAAAAGAATTAAAAAAAGCCAAGAGTCCCAAGGCTTATTACTTTGACACTTACGAATATGCCCGATACTTCCCTGAGAACTATTTCATAGACTTTGTTTTTGGAGATGTCATCCACATACCTGATACGCCAAGCATTGCAAAGAGCAGACCTATCACAGAAAAAAACGAAAACTCCGTCCTGCTGAAGCTGGACAAAGCCAGACATTTTATTCGCATTAACAAAGATAAGCCTTTTATTGAGAAAAAAGACTTGCTCATAGGCCGTGGTGCTCTCTATCAGCAACACCGATACGATTTCTATAATCTATATTTTTCTCACCCTCTATGTGATTTAGGAAGTGTTGGAAAAAAGGGCATAGGAAAGCCTGAATGGATAAAACCCAAGATAACTTTAAGGGAACACTTAGACTATAAATTTATCCTTAGCCTACAAGGGAATGATGTAGCCACCAACCTTAAGTGGATTATGTCCTCCAATTCCATAGCTGTTATGCCAAAACCCACAGTGGAAACTTGGTTTATGGAAGGAACTTTGGAAGGTGGCAAGCATTATATAGAGATCAAAGACGATTATTCTGACTTAGAGGCACAACTAAGCTACTATATCAGCCACCCCAAAGAGTGTCAGGAAATTATCCAAAATGCTCAAGCCCATACCGCTCCCTTTTGGAATCCTGCCACCGAAGACCTATGCAGTCTTTTGGTTTTAGAGAAATATTTCAATCTATGTAATTAATAACCTAGATTATTTTATATTTAAAAATATTTTTTTCAGATTTGCTTTTTTTTACTATCTTTGCCAGTAGAATTTCCAATATAAGAGATATTAATTAACACAACTTAACCATCAGCTCTTCAATTTTTTATAGATGAAAAATATTATATAAAAACAAAAATTTTGACAAAAATATCAATCACTGTTCCTCCTTTTATTATGGTTACTACCTCTGTCAAATGTATTATAGAAAACATGTAATTTATTGAACCTTTTCAGCATACAACTTTTTCCCTCATAGAAAAGAGTTGTAAAACTCAAAAAAATAATCTTGGTAATTATTAACTTATAAGGCATGGATAATTTAGCAACTATTTGGGAAGATTTAGCAATCATATCTTTAAACTATAATTCAGCAAAAGAGGTATTTAGGCAAGTTACCCATCTTAGAAAGGAGGGAATCCCTAATACATGTTTCTATCTGATAGATAATGCTTCTAATGATGGAAAGGAAATCAAGGAATATTGTTTAGAAAACAAAATAAAATTTATTGCTAACTCTATAAATGGAGGCTATGCACAAGGAAACAATATTGGAATAAGAAAAGCAATAGAAGAGGGAAAGACTATTTTTTTGATTCTCAATCCTGATATCGAAATTAGCAAAGATAGCATAGAGAAACTATATAACACTTTAGTCTCCTCTGCTGAATTACAGATTATAGGACCTCGCATTTGTGACAAATTCAAAAGGAATCTAATTTATTCCGATGGAGGTATATTGACTCCTAATAGATTATGGGATGATCATATAAATTATAATCAAATAGAGAAAGAGGGCTTAGAGGCAGAGAAAGAGGGCTTAGAAGCTTTGAATACAAATATAGATTATATTACAGGTAGTGTGATGATGTTCAAGAAAAATACTTTAGATATCATTGGGTGGATGAGAGAAGATTTTTTTATGTATTATGAGGAGACAGAATGGTGTTATAGATTAAGAAAACACAAAAATCTGAAATTAGGAGTACTTACAGATTGTAAAGCATATCACCAAATGAGTCCTAAAGGGGATTTTTATCAATATTATATATCACGAAATAGAATTCTATTCTTCAGAATGTATCATATTGGTTATCATGTCATGGTAAAAAAAACATTAACACAATCTTTTAAAGGAATTTTTAGTAAAAAACACAATAATTCTCCTTCATTTTTTAAAAGACTATACTTCTTTATATTAATGCTTAAAGCTGTATATATATGGATTAACAACAAAAATCAATTTTTCTTCATAGTTATGGAAAAGATAGTTTTATTCATAAAGACATATAAAAAAGACTACAATAGAGTCTCTTTATTAATAGATTCTATACACAGATACAATATTGACAGAATACCTCTATTAATCTCTGTAAATGATGTAGATTTTAATTTTTTCAAAACTGAATTTCCTAATGAAAACCTTGTAAAAGACAGTGAAATCGTAGATTGTAATGAAAAAGACCCTTGGAGATATCAACAAATAATTAAATCTCAATTACACAAATTAGATTTTTGTGAAAATTATGTTTGTATAGATTCTGATTCTTACTTTATAAGGAATTTTGGAGTAAAAGATTTTATGTTTGACTCTGAGACACCTTATACTGTAATGCATCAACAGAAAGATTTATTTTCTTGGAGTAGTATTAATAAGGGTACTATAGGTTATAATCCTAAGGATGAGTTTGAAAAAGACCGTGCTTTTATTATGGATAAATTCCAAAGAAAAGGAGTTTTTTATGACTTTGGGCCTTCTCCTGTAATATGGTCTAATAAAGTATGGAAATCTTTAGAAGTTAATTATTTAACCCCAAACAAAATAGACTTTTCTACAATTATTTGTCAATGTCCAAGCGAATTTTCTTGGTATGGAGAATGGCTTTTAAAAGATAAAACTATTCCTATCTATCCTATAGAGCCTTTATTTAAAGTATTCCACTATGAAAAACAATACACAGATTTTATGAAGCAAGGACATACGGAAGATAGTATTAAGGAAAATTATCTAGGAATCGTCAAACAATCCAATTGGAAGTTAAAAGGAAGAAAATGGTACAATAAATTTTTCTAACAAAGATGAAGCAGATGAAGAAAAGAATATTATACTTTATGCCAGATAATCCATCTGCCGGAAAAGCAGGAAATCTGACACGTTGTACACAAATGCTGAATTATTTGGAATCTTTACCTAATATAGAAGTTGATTTTCTTTCGATAGGAGATTGGGGGGACTGGGACAAAAAAAACAAAACTAATTTCCTAAAAAAACATCCTAATGTGAGATTGCATTTAATTAATAGAAAAGGAAGTAAAACTAACAAAATAAAACAATTTTTTGAATATAAACTATTAAACATATTCCCAAAACTGACAAAAGGAACAAGTGTGGATATTACTAATCCCATGCTTAACAGGAAGGTTTCAAACTTCATAGACAGAGGAAATTACGATAAAGTAATTATTAGTTATGCTTCTTGGGCAAAGGTAATAAGCAATATTAGAACTAACCCCTATCTAATTGTTGATACTCACGATTTCATTACAGCTCAAAGCAAAGATAAAACAGGAAAAATAGGAAAATTGTTCCTAAGTGAGATAAACATCCTCAAAAAGTTTGATGAAATTTGGACCTATTCCGTGGAAGAGGAGTATATTTTTGAGCAATTTACAGATAAAAAAACTACTCTTATTCCTATATCTTTCCCTTTCTGCCCAACAGAATATAAGGAAAATTATAAATATGAGTTAATTTTTATAGGAAGCCTAAACCCTCATAATATAAAGGGAATCCAATGGTTCGAAAAAGAGGTATTACCTTTCTTAGAAGACACCAAAATCCATATTATAGGAAAAATTTGTAAAGTAATCTCTGATCATCCTAACTTCGTAAAACATGGTATAGTAGATGATTTAGAAGAATTTTATCAAAATACAAAAGTTGTCATATGCCCTATGCTATCAGGAACAGGAATAAAAATAAAAGTATTAGAAGCCTTATCTCACTCATTACCTATTGTCACCAATCGTAGAGGTGTAGATGGCCTTCTAAATAAAAAATCAAATGGTTGTATAGTTGAATCTACAGGAAAAGGATTTGCTAAAGCTATACTAAGACTTTTAAAAGATGAATCTTTTTATCTGGAAAAGAAAAAAGAAGCTGAAACATATTTTTTAGAAAATCACATTTTTGAGAGAGAAAAAGAAGTATTAGATAATATTTTTTTAGGAAATGAATAAAATTCTTATAGACCTTGAGCGCCTTCGCTATCCCAATTCAGGAATTGCTAATGTTTTTCGAAACTTAGCAAAAGGATTACAATATCTTAATGATAAATACAATATTTATTATTTTGGCACCAAAAAAGAATTGCTTAAAATAGATCCTTCATTATCTATTATTGAGTGGAAAAAATGGCATAAGTTTTGTGAGACATTCAGTAATAAATTTGATATAATACATGCAAGTCATCAACTTTCTTCTTATTTCCATAAGAAATATAAGAAATCTATAAAAATCCTTACACTACATGATCTAAATTTTTTATATGAAGATCTAAATGAAAGTAAGAAAAATAGAATGCTTAAAAAAGTAAATAACAATCTTAGGAATACAGATTATTTGGTATGTATTTCTAACTTTGTTAAAGAGGATGTCCTCAAACACAGAAATATTTTGGATACAAACCACATTAAAGAAATTTTTGTTATTCATAATGGTATCTCACTCCCTGAAGAGAGAAAATATGAATTAGGAAGGTTTAGTTTCCTAGAACAGAAAAAGTATATTCTTAACATAGGCGTTCTATTTGCCAAAAAAAATCAGAAAAAACTCGTAGAGATGCTCCTTTATATTGAGGAGGATTTAGTTTTAATCTCTTCTGATGAAAAAGAGCCCTATGCTACTCAGATTAGAGATATTATAAAGGAACTTAATCTACAACATCGTATCCATTTTTTAAAAAATGTTACCGAAGAAGAAAAATATGCTTTAATACAAAACTGTCAGGGCATGTGTCATCCTTCTATTGCTGAAGGATTTGGAATTCCTCCCATTGAAGCTATGGCTTTCGGGAAGCCTGTCTTTTTAAGTCGATACACCAGCCTTCCAGAAATTGGTGGAGAGATTGCTTTTTATTTCAGCAACTTAGATCCTAAACAAATGGCAAAAGAGTATCAAGAAGGAATGAATAAATTCAACTTATCTATTATAGAATATCAGGAAAAATTAAAGAACAGAGCCTATGAATTTAACTATTTAAAAACCGCTCAAAACTATCTCGATCTTTACAAATATATTTTTGAACAAAAATCATCTAATTAAGATACACCATGAAAAAAGCTTATATCTTTCCTGGTCAGGGTTCCCAATTTGTAGGAATGGGAAAGGACTTATATGAATCAAGTCCCCTTGCCAAATCTCTCTTTGATGAGGCCAACGCTATTTTGGGCTTCGCTATCACTGAGGTTATGTTCTCTGGTGATGAAGAAGCACTAAAACAAACACGAGTCACACAACCTGCTATCTTCCTACACTCTGTCATTCAGCGCCAGGTCTTGGGGGATGCCTTCAAGCCTGATATGGTAGCTGGACACTCCTTGGGAGAGTTCTCTGCCTTGGTTGCCAGTGGAGTACTGACCTTCGAGCAAGGCTTGCGCCTCGTAGCCAAACGTGCTGAAGCTATGCAAAAGGCCTGTGAGCTACAAAGAGGAACTATGGCCGCTATCTTAGGACTTGACGATGCGGTCGTTGAGCAAGCCTGCAAAGACACCGAGGGCGTGGTAACCCCAGCCAACTATAACTGCCCTGGACAGCTAGTTATCTCTGGTGCTTATGAGGCTGTCGAGCAAGCCTGCGAGACCCTCAAGAATGCAGGTGCTAAGCGTGCCCTCATTCTTTCCGTTGGGGGCGCCTTCCACTCTTCACTGATGAAACCTGCCGAAGAAGAATTGGCAAAGGCTATCGGGGAAATCTCTTTCCAAAAACCACTTTGCCCTATCTATCAGAATGTGACCACTACCGCAGTAACTGATCCTGAGGAGATTAAGAAAAACCTTATCGCACAGCTCACCGCCCCTGTCAAATGGACACAAAGCGTCCAACAGATGATTGCCGATGGTGCTACCGAGTTCTACGAACTTGCTCCAGGAAAGGTGCTACAAGGATTGGTGAAGAAAATCAATAAGGAGGCGGCTGTTTTCTCCGCTTAAAAGAAAAACTGAGAAAAAGGTATTGTAATTCCAAAAAATATCGTACCTTTGCATGCAGATATTAATCTGTTTAATATAGTTGCTCATAATATGAAAATTGAAAAAGGCTTTCATCTTGCGTGAAAGTCTTTTTTTGAATTAATCCTCAACCTATGGAAATCATCCGAGAAAAGTTGGTTTTGCCCAATGATGGCAAGAAACTCTTACTACACTCTTGCTGTGCCCCTTGTTCGGGAGAAGTGATGGAAGCTATTAGTGCCTCTGGTATTGAATTTACCATTTTTTTCTATAATCCTAATATTCACCCTAAAAAGGAATATGAGATTCGTAAAAACGAGAATATCCGCTATGCTGAAAAGCTTGGTATTCCTATCATTGATGCGGATTATGATGTGGATAATTGGTACGAAAGGGCTAAGGGAATGGAGAACGAACCCGAACGTGGCAAGCGTTGTACTATGTGCTTTGATATGCGCTTTGAGCGCACGGCTCTCTATGCTTACGAACATGGGTTCGATACCATTACCAGCTCATTAGGAATCTCTCGTTGGAAGAATTTTGATCAAATCAATGATAGTGGGCTACGTGCAGTAGCTCCCTACGAGGGGCTTACCTATTGGACTTATAATTGGCGAAAAAAAGGAGGCTCTGCGCGTATGTTGGAGATTAGCAAGCGTGAACATTTCTATATGCAGGAGTATTGCGGTTGTGCTTATTCACTACGTGATACCAATCGCTGGCGCTTAGAACATGGTAGAGAACGCATAGAAATTGGAGTAAAATACTATGGTGTAGATGATAATAATGACAAACAGTAAAATCTATGCAACTAATTACTGATTACCAAAACGAATTTCTTGCTTTCATGAACAAGCATCTTATAGAGCGAGAACCTAAGAACTTATATGAGCCTATCCACTATATCCTCCGTGTAGGGGGTAAGCGATTGCGCCCCACCCTTACCATGCTTAGTGCCGATATTTTCGGAGTGGATTACCACAAGGCACTCTATGCTGCCCTCGCCGTGGAGATCTTCCACAACTTCTCCCTTGTACATGACGATATTATGGACCAGGCACCCCTTAGGCGTGGACAACCTACAGTACATACCAAGTGGAATCTCAACACAGGTATCCTCTCTGGCGATACCATGCTCATTTTGGCTTATCAGTATTTTGAACAATATGAGCCAAACATCTTTCAAGAATTGGCTAAAATATTTAGCAAAACTGCCATAGAAGTTTGTGAAGGACAACAGTATGATGTGGATTTCGAGCAACAAGCACAAGTTTCCACAGACCAATATCTCAAAATGATTGCTTACAAAACAGCTGTACTCGTGGGAGCAGCACTCAAAATGGGGGCGATCATTGCACAAACTACGGAAGAAAATAAGCAAAAAATATACGATTTTGGGCTTGCCTTGGGCATTGCTTACCAATTACAAGACGATTATTTGGACACCTTTGGCGATGCTTCCTTTGGTAAAAAAATCGGAGGAGATATTCTCCAAAACAAGAAAACGCTCCTCTATATCAAGGCTTTAGAGAAAGGTACTGCTGAGCAAAAGCAGGAACTATACACGCTCTATACCACTGAACCTAAGAACGAAGATGAAAAAATCAGCCGTGTAACCGAACTTTTCATAGCTACTCAAAGCCACACCTACCTCAGAGAACGTGTAGAAGCCTACACCATGGAGGCATTCGCTATCTTAGATACTCTTGATATTCCTCAGGAGAAAAAGGATATTCTAAAAGAATTTGGTCGAAGCCTTATGAATAGAACCATTTAATGGGTAAAAATATATGAAAGTATTTGATGAACTTAGAAAGGCAGGCATTGATAGCAAAGACATAGAACAATTGGAAAAATTCTATGGGGAAGAACGTTTTATCCGTGGAAGAGATGGTTTTATAGCTGTTGAAGATAAGGATTTTGAGGGAATGCAGGATTTCTTTAATGATTATACGCTCTTTAATGATTTAAAAGTGATTCTTACGGATGAAAATTCCAATTATTGGTGTGTCTTTGTAGGAGGAGCTCGTAAGGGAATGGTCTGTCATCTTGATCATGAGTTCCAAGACCAACAACAACCTCGCTTTAAGAGCATCAGTCGTTTGCTTGAGGTTATTGAGCAGCACAAGGAAGCTTATGATTTTGACGAGTTGAAAGAACTCCCTGAAAATGTATTTGATTTTCCTTCTAAAACCTTAGAAGACTTTCAGGGGAGAAAGCAGATTATAGAACAACTATACCAAGAGATTGACAACCTTGATACAGAAGATGAGAGCTACGATCAAAGCCGTTCTTCTCGTATCTACTCTATCATAGTCCTTTCTATGGCTTCGGAGGTGGAGACCCATATAAAACCTTTCCTTGACGATGAAGACGACTATGTAAGAGAGTTTGCTGAAACAGCTATGAAGTTCTGGAGTGGGAAAATAGTAACTTTCTAAATTATAAAATTATAGGAGGGGTAGATATGTCTTGGAATTTGTCATTGGTCATTCGTCTCTTGTCATTATGGCTTCTTTTGCTTGGATTCTCTATGAGAGCACAGCAAACTGATTTCGATGAAGACGTGGAGAATCTCAAAGGAAAAGTGCTTCATATAGAGGAAAATTACTATACCTCTTTGGAGCACTACCGCAATCGTACCTATGAAAAACTGTATAAGACTTTGGAAGTTGTAAAGCGCTGCCTAACCTTTGACGAGCTAGGTCGCAAATCAATCTATCAGGAATACGATACTCCCCAGCATTGTATGATGAAAAAGGTGTTTTTATACGACAGCCTTTCCAGACCCATAGGTTATGATAAGCTCTATGATACGGGCGAACTGCCTTATCGAAAGCGAGACAACTATTGGTCAGCTGTCTATACCTATCCCCAAGATAATCCTGACCCCAAGGCGAATATCATCTTCGCTCTTGTTTATTGGGGTGATTTGTTGAACGAGCATCGTACTTATATTTATGATGACAACACGGGTTTGCTTACCGAGGAAAACATCACCCATGTAGAACACGTCAAGGATAAGATCTCTTCCTATGGTACTTGCCTGACTTATAGCTATAATCAAAAGGGACAGCTCACCAAAGTCCGTTGGGAGGCCACCTCCTCTGGTGATGTGTTGTATACTGATATTTACAAGTATGACAGCCAAGGAAGGGTCACACAGAAGGAACACTGGTGGGACAATACGCTTTTTATCAAATATACCTATGAGTACAACGAAAAAGGTGACCCCACCATCGAACTCAGGGAAGAAGGCGATTTATTAGAACGCCCCGAATTCAAGAGTAAGGAGTTTTTTTATTATGCTTACCAATACGACACTCAAGATAACTGGATTAAAAAAATCTCCTCTACCGATAATGGCATTTATTTAGTAACTGAAAGAATCATCAAGTATGACTCAGTTGTTAGTGATTAGTAGTTAGTGATTAGAAACTAACAACTAACAACTAACAACTAACAACTAATCACTAATCACTAACAACTATGGATTACGTATACACCACCACCTCTGGTAGCATCGCTACTGTAGAATTTTCCTCTGAACAGGCCAATGCACTTTCTATGGAGCTACTTGAGCGTTTGAAAAAGGAGTTAGACTCCCTTTCCTCCAACGAGGATATAAAAGCCATTATCTTGCGTAGTGCAGGCGAAAAAGCCTTTTGTGCAGGTGCTTTCTTCAACGAACTGGTGCAAGTGGATTCCTTGGAGAGTGGTCAGAGGTTCTTCAGCGGATTCGCTCGTGTGCTTTGTGCCATTCGTAACTGTCAAAAACCTGTCATTGCAAGAGCTCACGGCAAAGCTGTTGGCGGAGGAGTAGGCATACTGGCGGCTTGTGATTATGTATTTGCTACTGAAGCCGCGGCTATCCGTTTGCCTGAACTGAGCATCGGTATAGGCCCCTTTGTGATTGCTCCTGCTATTGAACGAAAAATGGGAGTAGGCGCTCTGGCGGAACTCTCCTTCTCTCCTGAACAATGGAAAAACGCGTATTGGGCAGAGAAAAAGGGACTTTATGCACGTGTTTTTGAAAATACAGCCGACCTTGACAAGGAACTGAGCTATTTTACAGACAAACTCGCATCCTATCCCTTAGAGGCTTTAGTGGAAATCAAGCGTATCCTCTGGAAGGATTGCCCTTCTTGGGAACCGCTCCTCTTTGACAATGCCTCCATTACAGGACGATTAGCCCTCTCCCCTTACACCAAAGAAAAACTTAAACCTAAAAATTCATGATTCCACTCCAGCAGAACATAGAACAAATACAGGAGAAAATCGCTCATGCCCCCGATAGTGGCTATGCCATCGGCATACTCATAGGAAGCCTCTTGCCTTTTGCGGTATTGGCAATACTGGGGTATCTTTTATTTTCCTACTATAAAAATAAAAAGCAATAAAAATGTCAGTACAAGAAACTACCTTGGAGATTCACTTGGATAATCTCCAACACAATGTACGCCAACTCAAAAAGCACCTCAAGCCTGGCACCCGCTTCTTAGCGGTGGTCAAGGCTAACTCCTACGGCAATAGCTCCGTAGAAGTAGCCAAATACTTAGAAAAAAACGACCTCGCGGACGAGTTTGCCGTTGCCTTCACCTCTGAGGGTATTGAGCTACGACAGGCGGGAGTGACCCGTCCTATTTTGGTCTTCCACCCACAATTGGTGGATTTCGAGCAACTTGTCCAGTACGATCTTGCCCCTACACTTTATTCCAAAAGGCTCATCACTCACTTTATAGACTTTGCCCAGCAAAAAGGATTACACCAGTACCCCTTTCACCTCAAGTGCAATTCGGGCATGAACCGCTTAGGTTTCTCAGTGGAAGAAATCGATGAGATCTGTGAGCTACTCAAAGGGCACCCTGAGCTAAAAGTAAGAACTGCTTTTTCGCACCTATTGGCATCGGAAGATCTAGAGGCTCGACCCTTTATGGAAAAACAAATCGCTCTATTTAGGGAGTTCCAAAAGAAATTGGAAGCTCATTTCTCCCACAAGATTATCTACCACAATTGCAATACTTCGGGTATACTCAACTACCCTGAAGCACATTTTGACATGGTACGCAGTGGAATAGGTATGTATGGCTTTGCCAATGACCCTCACCTGCAAAAGGACTTTAAGCCTATTACCACGCTCAAGAGTATCATTTCTCAAATTCATACCATCAAGGCAGGAGATTATGTAGGATACAATTTTGGCTTCCAAGCTCAAAAACCTATGGAAATAGCGACTATTTCAGTAGGACATGCCGACGGACTCAATCGTATCTATGGAAAGGAAGTAGGATTTGTATTTATTAAGGACAAACGCTGCCCTATCGTTGGCAATGTATGTATGGATATGATTATGGTAGATATCACAGGACTTGGCTGTCAGGAGGGAGACGAAGTTGTGATTTTTGACCAGCGTCATACCAGTGAAACCCTAGCCGAAACTGCTCAAACTATTTCCTACGAGCTAATCACTTCCCTATCCCGACGTATCAAAAGAGTATTCATTCAGTAGTTGTTAGTGGTTAGTTATTAGTGGTTAGTCTCTGACCACTAATAACTAACCACTAATCACTCAAACTTAATCGCTCTTATCGGGGATATCTTACTTACTATATAGGACGGCACCAAGAGCATCAGTAGGCAGACCACCAATATTCCTACATTGAGCGCCAATATATACCCCAAGTGTATATAGATAGGCACTTCCGACACATAATAGATGGACGGATCGAGCTTTAGTGGCGTAAAATAATACTGTACAAAGAGTAATCCCAGCCCTATAAGATTGCCCCAAAATAGCCCCAAACCTATTAAGTAAGCGGCATTGTAGAGAAAGATCTTGCGAATACTCCAGGAAGTAGCTCCTAAGGCCTTAAGCATACCTATCATAGGGGTACGCTCCAAGATAAGTACCAAGATAGCTGTAATCATATTGACCCCTCCTACAATCACCATAATACTAATGATTATCAATATATTAAGGTCAAAGGTATGAAACCATTCAAAGATAGTGGGATATTTCTGTGCAATAGTCTGTGAATCATATTCGGCAGGAATATGATCATAGATATAGGCACCCGTGCGTTCCATCTGGTCAAAGTCCTTAATGTAGACCTCGAAAAGCCCTGCTTGTTGCTCCGACCACTTATTTATCTTCTGTAATTGTCGTATATCCACCAATATATAAGTAGCGTCAAACTGCTGAAAGCCAGAGGCATATATCCCTGCTATGGTAAAATTTCGTTGGTTAGGAATCCCCATACTGTCCTCTCTTAGAAAAAGGGTATTACAAGTATCCCCCACCGAAAGCTCCAAGCGGTTGGCTAAGTATTCGGATATAAGTACTTCATTACTAATGGAATCAGAAGCAAAATGAGGGAGCTTCCCTGCCTTGAGATAGCGCTGCATATATTGCGGATCAAAGTCTTTCCCTACCCCCTTGGCGATAATACCTTCAAAAGTCTTTTCGGTACGTATGATGCCTCCTTTGGTGATCACGGCTTGTATATGCACTACCTTCTCCCCATCTCGATTGAAATACTGGGGGTCAGTATAGAAATCCTCTTGAATAGAAATAGGGGCTACTGATACCTCCGAGCGGTTTGTATCATAGTTAAATATCTGAATATGACCATTCAGCGAGGCTATTTTTTGCCGAATACGCTCCTGCAGACCACGCCCTGTGGCTATGGCTATGAGAATCATCACTACCCCAAGAGCAATAGCACTGATAGCGATTTTGATAATTGGAGAAGAAATACTACTTTTGCCCCCCGAATTATGCACCATACGACGGGCTATAAAAAACTCTATATTCAAAATATAAAAAACGCAAATTTAGAATGAGCAAAATTACACTTTTTTTATTACTTATTGGTATCTTTGGCCAACTTTCTGCACAAAATGTTTCCTATAAGAAATACGAATATGTTGGAACAGGCGCTAGCCAACATTACCAATACCTCCCCATGCTTGCTGGCAAGCGTATTGGAGTGGTTACCAATCACACAGGGATTATTCAAAAGATTATCCATCAGAAGGACAGCACTATCACCGTGCAGAATGAGCATTTGGTAGATTTCCTCTTGTCCAAAAAAGTAAAAATAGAGAAGGTTTTCGCTCCCGAACATGGCTTCCGTGGCACTGCCGATGCTGGCGAGGTGATTAAGGACGGAGTAGATTCCAAGACCAAACTGCCTATCGTCTCCCTCTATGGCAAAAACAAGAAGCCTACTGCCGAACAGCTCAAGGGGATTGAGGTGATACTCTTTGACCTGCAGGATGTGGGGGTACGTTTCTATACTTATATTTCTACTCTACACTATGTCATGGAGGCTTGTGCTGAGAATTACATTCCTTTGGTGATACTAGACCGCCCCAATCCAAACGGACATTATATGGACGGAGCTGTACTGGAGCCTGCTTATAAGAGCTTTATAGGCATGCACCCTGTCCCTGTGGTCTATGGTATGACTATTGCCGAATATGCCCAAATGATTAATGGGGAAAAATGGCTTAAGGGGGGCATACAATGCAACCTAAAGATTGTTCCTCTAAAGAGTTACGATCGCAAGGCTATCTATCCGCTTCCAGTTCCTCCTTCACCCAATTTGCCCAACGCAACAGCCGTTAATCTCTATCCCAGTCTATGCTTCTTTGAGGGAACTCAAGTGAGTATGGGACGTGGTACCAAGTGGCAATTCCAGATATATGGCTCACCTTACTTGGAAAAAACAGCCTTTACCTTTGTTCCTAAGCCCAATGCTGGAGATAAAAACCCTAAATTCAACGGGCGCACCTGCTATGGGGAAGATCTCACTCAGACCCCTCCCCTATCCGAGCTAAACCTCTCTTGGCTTATCAAGGCCTATGAGCAAACCTCTGGGATCAAAACACCTTTCTTCACCTCCTCTTTTGACAAATTAGCGGGTAATAAAAACCTCAAAGAGCAGCTCCTACAGCACAAGAGCGAAAAAGAGATCAAAGAAAGTTGGCAGAAATCACTCAAGGACTTTGCCAAAATAAGGCGAAAATACCTGCTCTATCCTTCCGAGTTCTAAATCATTTATTTTTTGCTACCCATGATACAGAAAATAACCAAAATCATCTTTATTACATTTATTTGCTTTGATCTTTTTCTATTGACCAAGGCGATAGTTGTTTATAACAATATTGAGTCTTCTGAAAAGAAGACAGCTTGGGTAGCTTATTGTCTTTATTATAAAGATACGGGTCGGAAAGGTGGATTTGTAACTAAGAAATTAAGAGTTATACTAACTGATAATGAAAAGGTGACTTCTTTAAAGCAAATGCCATCAATTGATTCTATTGACAGAGATACCATCCCTCCAGAGAATGATGTAGTATTTTCCCCTAGTCTTTTTTCTGTTAGGAACTTGCCTTATATAGATTTCAAAGATAAAGTTTCTTATTACATAATAGATGATTTTTTATTTGATAAGCCGCAAATAGTAGGTTTCTCTACAGAAGCATCTCCAAAAGATAAAACACAATTGTTTTTAGATATTTATATTTGCTATATAGGTGCCTACCTTACTATATCTCCCCTTGCTATATTCGGGCTATGGGCACTTATTGCTGAAAAAATATTTAAAACAAGCAAGGCTTGGAGCTATTTTTTTATAATATTTCTGTACAAAATGCTTTTACTTTTCATATTATAAATATTATGGAAATATTTTATCTTTAATAAAAAATATCACCTTATTTGGAGAAAACACCTTCTCTGTCCTCTGACAACTGACCACTGTCCTCTGACAACTGACCACTAACAACTAACAACTAACAACTAACCACTGACCACTAAAATTGTGAAGAAAATTATCAAAAAAATAGTCGCTATATGAATTATATTTTTTATTTTTGTGCCATGAAAAGTAGTTTTTTGTACTAAACAACGCCTTTTCTACAGATAAATATCTGTATCATAAGAACTTAAGTCTTTATGTCACATAAATTCAAAGCAATTCAAATTGCCCAAGTCCTTAATGGAACACTTGATGGCGACCCTGAAGTAGAAGTCTATAAGCTGGCTAAGATAGAAGAGGGTGGCCCTGGTGCAATTACTTTTTTATCTAATCCTAAGTATCGCCCTTTCATCTATACTACGGCGGCTTCTGTGGTAATTGTAAAAGATGATTTCCAACCCGAACAAGCCATTCAATCTACGCTCATTAGGGTAGCCGATCCTTATTCTGCTTTTACGCAACTACTTGAATTTTATAACCAAATGCGTATTTCCTCCAAGGTAGGAATAGAAAATCCTGTATCTATTGACCCTTCTTCTTCTATTGGAGAGAATGTATATATAGGGGCTTTTACTGCTATTGGAGCTAATTGCAAAATAGGAAATAATGTAAAGATATATGCCAATACAACCATTGGCGACCATGTAACCATCGCCGATAATACAATCATTTTCAGTAATGTGGCTATTTATGCTGATTCTGTAATTGGTGCAAACTGTATCCTTCATTCAGGAGTAGTTATTGGTGGGGATGGCTTTGGCTTTGCCCCTCAGGAAGATGGTTCTTACAAGAAAATTCCTCAGATAGGCAATGTGGTCTTGGAGGACAATGTAGAACTTGGTGCCAATACTACCATTGACCGTGCTACCATGGGATCAACTATTATTCGCCAAGGGGTAAAGATTGATAATTTGGTACAAATCGCCCACAATGTGGAGGTAGGTGCCCACACAGTAATTGCTTCCCAAGCAGGAGTAGCGGGGTCTAGCAAAATAGGTACCCATTGTAGCATAGGCGGACAAGTGGGTATCGCAGGGCATTTTACCATTGGTAACAATGTCAAGATACAAGCCCAATCAGGTATAGGACGCAATGTCAAGGACAACGAAGTGATACAAGGCTCCCCTGCCTTTACCTATATGGACTATAACAAGTCTTATGTAGTGTTCAGAAAACTTCCTGAACTACTCAAAAAAATTGATGAATTAGAGAAAAAACTCAACGAAAAATAATATACTTAAAAATTACATAATTTAAAATAGTTAGCTTGTGAAACAATATACATTAGCAGCCCCCGTCACTTTACAAGGAAAAGGGCTTCATACAGGAAAAAATGTAACCCTCACCCTTAAGCCTGCTGAGGAGAATACAGGTTTTGTATTTGTACGAGTGGATCTCGAAGGTAATCCCATCATAGAAGCCGATGCTACCTATGTAACCAGTACCGAAAGAGGTACCGTGCTTGAGAAAAAGGGAGTTAAAATACAGACATGTGAGCATATCTTAGCTGCTTTAGTAGGTATGAATTTGGATAATGTGTCTATTGAGTTGGACGCTCCCGAACCTCCTATCATGGACGGATCTGCCAAATACTTCGTGGAAGCTATCGAAAAAGTAGGTATTGTAGCACAAGAGGCTGAGCGTAACGAATATATAGTACGCGAGGTCATTTCTTACAAAAATGAAGAAACAGGTTCTGAAATTACGATTATCCCTGCCGATGAATACCAAGTAACTACTATGGTGGATTTCGGCACCAAGATTCTCGGTACTCAGAATGCCTATATGAATACCCTTTCCGAGTTCAAGGAAGATATCGCTCCTGCACGTACCTTCAGCTTCTTACATGAGCTAGAAGTACTCCTTGACAGGGGACTTATCAAAGGAGGCGATCTCAACAATGCTATTATCTATGTGGATAAAGAGCCTTCAGCGGAGACTATGGAGAAACTCAAAAAGGTTTTCAATCGTGACAATGTAACGGTAAAACCCAACGGAGTGTTGGACAATATCAACCTACACTATTCCAATGAGGCTGCCCGCCATAAGCTCCTTGATGTAGTAGGTGACCTTGCTCTGGTTGGTGTGCGTATACGCGGAAAAGTGATAGCCAACAAGCCTGGCCACTTTACCAATACTCAGTTTGCTAAGAAATTGTCTAAAATTATCGCCAATGAGCGCAAAAACGATATTCCTAAAGTAGATATCAACCAAGCGCCTTTGATTGATACCATAGGTATTATGAAGCTCCTCCCTCACCGTCCTCCTATGCTCTTAGTGGATAAGGTGTTTGAGCTATCCGATAAGCATGTTATCGCTACTAAGAGTGTTACCATGAATGAGCCTTTCTTCGTAGGACACTTCCCTGGAGCACCTGTGATGCCTGGAGTATTACAGATTGAGGCAATGGCACAAGCTGGAGGCGTACTGATTCTCAGCTCTGTACCTGACCCTGAAAACTACTTGACTTACTTTATGAAAATCGATAATGTCAAGTTCAAAAACCCTGTACTCCCTGGCGATACACTGATATTCAAGTTGGAACTACTCACCCCTATCCGTCGTGGTATCTGTCACATGCAGGGCTATGCCTATGCCAATGGTAAGCTCGTTACCGAAGGAGAACTCATGGCAAAAATAGTAAAACGAGACGAAAACCAACAATAATATGATGTATCCCTTAGTCAATATACACCCCGAAGCCAAAATCGCTCAGAATGTAGTGGTGGAACCTTTCTCTACTATTTGCAAAAATGTAGAAATAGGCGAAGGCACTTGGATAGGACCCAATGTAACCATTATGGAGGGAGCGCGTATCGGGAAGAACTGCAAGATCTTCCCTGGAGCAGTGATCTCAGCTGTGCCTCAAGACCTTAAGTACAAGGGGGAAGAAACTACAACCCACATTGGGGACAACACCACCATTCGTGAGTGTGTAACCATCAACAAGGGAACTGTGGATCGTATGCGTACCGTAGTGGGTAACAACTGTCTGATTATGGCTTACTCCCATATTGCACACGATTGTATCGTAGGGGACAATTGTATTTTCTCCAATGGCACTACCTTGGCTGGACATGTTACCGTGGGTGACTGTGCTGTAATGGCGGGTATGACTGCCGTTTATCAGTTTTGTTCTATCGGAAGCTATGCTTTCGTTACAGGGGGCTCCCTAGTAGGTAAGGACGTACCGCCTTATGTTAAGGCTGCTCGTAATCCGCTCTCCTATGTAGGGGTCAACTCCATTGGACTACATCGCCGAGGTTTCTCTACCAAGAAAATCCGAGAAATACAAAACATCTATCGTATTCTCTTCCAAAAGAAACTCAGTACCTCCCATGCCTTAGACTATATAGAGGCAGAAATGGAAGCCACTGTAGAGCGCGATGAGATTCTACAATTCGTCCGCCGCTCCCAACATGGTATTATGAAGGGTTACGCCGGTGTAACTCCAGAGGAAAACGATAAAGCTTTTTAAAATTCCAAATTCTATATCATAGGGGCGAATGGTAATTCGCCCCCTTTTATTATAGCAATTAGCCTTTCATTTTTCACTATTAATTTTTCACTTATGTTTGATTCCGCTCCTTTTTCGCATTTTGCGCCTACCGACTACCTACCAGCCATCCAAAAGGCTATTACTGAAAGCCTTGCTGAAATAGATCTTATTACTCAGAACCCAGAACCTGCTACTTTTGAAAACACAGTAGAAGCTTTAGCTTATGTAGGTTTACACCTTGACCGACTCACGGCTATGTTCTTCAATCTCAATAGTGCTGAGACCAACAAAACCTTACAGGCAGAAGCCCAACGTATCTCTCCCCTACTTACCGATTACAGCAATGATATACGGCTGAACACGCCTCTTTTTGAGCGAGTAAGGGCTGTTTACGACCAGCGCGAACAGCTTTCTCTAACGGCTGAACAACAAACCCTCCTTGAGAAAACTTACAAAGGCTTTACCCGCAATGGGGCTAATTTATCCTTGAATGACAAAGAGCGTTTACGCGAAATAGACAAGCAATTGGCTACACTCAAGTTGAAATTCTCCGAAAATATATTGGCTGAAACCCAACAATATTTACAACATTTCACTTCTTTGGAACCGCTATCAGGACTACCCGATTTTGTCCTTGAGATGCTCGCACAAGAAGCCCAAAAACGCCTACTCCCCGGCTGGGTGATAACCTTGGATATGCCTATCTATACAGCTGTGATGAAGTATGCCGACAACCGTGACCTACGCCAAAAGCTCTTTACCGATTATCACAGTCGCTGTACAGGAGCGAGCGCCTTTAGCAATGAGGACAATGTACTGCGTATCGCCCAGCTACGCCAAGCTCGCGCTGCCCTCTTGGGATATCCTTCCTATGCGGCACTTGCCTTAGAGGAGCGTATGGCAGAAACTCCTGAAAAGGTAACAAAGTTCCTCTGTGAACTGTTAGACAAAGCCAAACCACAAGCCCTTAAGGAGTTAGAACAACTCAAAACCTTCTCGGGGGTTGCCGACTTCCAGCAGTGGGATTTTGCCTACTATGCGGAAAAACTCAAGCAGGAACGTTACCAGATTGATGATTCCTTACTAAAACCTTATTTGGCTCTGGACAAGGCTGTGGAAGGTATGTTTGCCGTAGCTCATAAGCTCTACGGACTCCATTTTACCCCCACCTATGAAGTGGAAAAATACCACCCCGAAGTACAAACCTATAAGGTAACCGATGAGAATGGCAACTACCTCGCTCTTTTCTATAGCGACTTCTTCCCTCGTACAGGCAAGCGCAATGGGGCTTGGATGACCTCCTACAAAGAACAATATAGGGACAAAGAGGGCAATGACTCCCGCCCTCATATCTCCATAGTGTGTAATTTCACACGTCCCACAACCTCGGCTCCTTCTTTGCTCACTTTTGGAGAACTCACAACGCTCTTCCATGAGTTTGGACACGCACTCCACGGCATGCTCTCTAAGGTTACCTATCCCTCACTCAGCGGTACCAATGTAGCCCGTGACTTCGTGGAACTCCCTAGTCAACTAATGGAAAATTGGTGCTATGAGCAGGAGACCTTGAGACTTTTTGCCACACATTATCAGACGAACGCTCCGCTGCCTATAGAGTGGGTACAAAAGATAAAAGAAGCTAGCGCCTTTATGGAAGGTATCCTAAGTGTACGCCAGCTCAATTTTGGTTTCTTGGATATGGCTTGGCATACCTACCCTCATTTGGAACGCCTAGAGAGTGTACGCACTTTTGAAAAAGAAGCAACCAAGACTACCCAACTCTATCCCCCTATTGAAACCATGTGTATCTCCCCTGCCTTTTCTCACATTTTCAGCGGAGGTTATGCCGCAGGGTATTACAGCTATAAGTGGTCGGAAGTATTGGATGCCGATGCTTTTGAAGCCTTTAAGGAAGTAGGTATTTTCAATACTGAAATAGCTTCCCGCTTCCGCCGAGAAGTCCTCGAAAAGGGCAGTAGCGAAAAGGAAAGTCTCCTATACAAGCGCTTCCGTGGACAAGACCCCACCCCCGATGCCCTTATCCGAAGAGCCTTCGGAGAGTAAAAAACTATTCACTCATCACTTTTCACTCATCACTTTTCACTATTCATTATGAACGATTCCTTACTTTCCGCCATCAAGGCACTTGATTTTACTGCCATACGCAATATTTGCTTGGCGCTTTCTCAGGAAGAGAGACAGGAGCTAAAGAGTTATTTTGCCCGAAAAAACTTCAACTTTATCTTTCGAGAAGTTCTCAAAGAAGAAAAAAGATACCATTTCTCTAATAAGGAATTAGCCATTATCTCATACACTATTATGTGCGTGTGCAATACCTTAGAGGAGGTAAGAAAAATAGAACTTTTCCAAAATATAGAACCTTATGTAAAGGGGAATTACTACTATTTCCTATCTTCTTTAGAAGACGAAGTTTTATTAGATTTCGTTCAAACGCCACAAGGGGCTTATATGATAGAAGGTATCAAGCAGATGTATAAGGATAATCCTTTGGAGATGTCTTTTCAAATACTTTGGTCGACATATAAGGCTGGGTATATTCCTCTTAATGAGGGTGTTTTTATACAAAGAATGTATGACCTCAATTGGTTTAAGGCAGACGAGCATCTTACTAAATACCTATTGAAACACCCAGAAACAGTTGTTCTTTTCCCTTCTGTACCAACGTATATCCAAGATACTATATTTACTACAGAAGAATGGAAAAAAATATATCATACCCTAGACAAAAAAGGATATTTCACTAACAAAAATGCGATTCTCCACGCTTTTATCGAAGCTCTACTGAACCCTTGGAAGAAGACTGTGCTGGATATGTATTGCCGTTGGATAGAAACCCTCGAACCCTCCCACCAAGAGCTTTTATATAACCAACACACCCTTTTTGCCCTGCTCAGTAGTGATAAGACATCGGTGGTGAACTTTGTAATGAAACTTATCAAAGAGATTGCCTGTGAAAAGGACTTTGATTTTGAAGCTTTCGCCGATAACTTTGCCTTGTGTTTTGCTACCCAAAAGATAGCCAAATCCCAACTGATAGGTTTGGATATTTTAGGAAAGCATTACAAACAGCAAGCCCCTGCCGATCCCGACTACCGCGAGCAATTAGCGGTACTCTTCACTGTGTCTGATGCAAAGCTCCAAGAAAAAGTCGCTACCCTCCTTACCTCCTATTTCAGTGGAGAGGGCTTAGCAGAAGTAGTAGCACCATATCAAGACTATCTAAAAGGAAAGGCACAGGAGCTGCTCCCTTTTGAAAGCGACAATTTGTCTGAAAGCTCCGACCCTTCCTATTCTAACGAGCCTAATTCCCTAACTAAAGAAATTGCCCGTGCGGCTCGCACCCCTAAAACTTGGGACGATCTCCTTTTCCTCATTGGCGATTGCATTCGTGAGCGCTCTCCCCTTGTCTTAGATCTTTTCTTTGAGGGATTGAACCAGTTGCAAGCACAAATCCCTGCGGATTATCCAGAGCAGGTAAAGCCCTATCTCAATCAGTTTCTCTCTAACGAAAGGGCTGTTACATCACTATTCTATCAGTTTTTAGACTCGTGGTGTAGCCAAAGCCCTATCCCTCTTGTTTATAATACCAATAAGGAATGGGAAAAATTACAAGAACTCTATAAAGAAAAGAAATACTCACAAGCCGAGAAGTTCAACAAACTAAGAGAAATACACGTAAGTGCTAATAAAGCGAAGAAGATCTTTCCTTTTTTCTTCAATAAGATAGCGTGTACTCTACAAAAGCTCAAAGAGAAAGACACGTTGCCATTTATCAGCACCCCCACTCACGCTCCGTTTTATATAGAACCGCTTACCTTTTTAGAGCGCATTATTCAATATGAAAAAGCAGATAAAACCCCTATGCAGGAAGATGTCATCATAGGGCTTAACCGCCTGCTCTCCACCGAGATTACAGAAGCACAAAAGCAATTAGCTCTTTCCCTTACAGGCGATTATACTCCTGCCTTACAATATTACTTTGAGGTAAGCAACGCCATCACCATAACCGATGTTACACGAGTGCTCTGGGGGCAAGTTTTACGTCTGAAAGATATTGATGGGGTATTCCCTGAATTAGAAATCCCTCAAAAGCCTAATCTACAAGGCTTGGTGCGTCCGTTTTATCTGAAATACGAAGTAGAACTTACCAAAATCAATGGTGTAGAACGAAATAAAATCATTTTGGAAGACAATTGGGATAAAAAACATAGTACCTATTCGTACTATAATGAACTCGGAGCCAACTATTACAATGTATCGCCAATGGGCAAGGTAATAGATGAGGACATTGACTATGAGCTCAGCCTAAACCCTCGCTATATTGACGGTTGGCTGTGCAAATACCTGCTCCCTTATACCCAAGGTATGGATAGGGAAAGCCTCTCGGAAGCCACTCGTGTGATGAGTTTGCTTTTGCAACACGGCTTGCCTATCTATCACGGTGGTTGGCTGATGGTCGCCACTTGTCTTTTAGCCGAAAGAAAACCTCTGCGTGATCTGGCTACTGAGTATATCCTTCTAAGCCTGCAAAAAGGGGAAATACTCTCCTACCTCGCCGAAGCCATCGGAACGCTCTTAGCTCATAAATATGCCCCCATCGCTCGCTTTGTGGAGTTCCTCGACCTCCCTACCCGCGACCCTAAAATAAAGGCTTTCCAAAAAGCAGTAGTAGAAGCTTATTTACCTTTGGCAGAAAAACAAGAAAAGAAACCTACGAATCACAAGAAGTTGGTAGCGTTCAGTTGTTAGCCATTGATTATTCAAAATTATCAGCAGTTCTGCGTATACGCTCTGCCAAATCATACAAAGCTCCTTTGAATTGTTCTTTTTCGGCTTCTGTAAAGCCTCCTATGCTTCCGTTGCCATCACTATCGGATAATTTATTATAGATCCAAGAAGCTGATTTCCCAAAATAGCGTTGGGAAATCTTTGCCCACGATATATCAAGACCTATATCTTGTATTTGCTGTTTTGTAGATTTCCTTGTGAGCTTCATCTTACTATTAATTTTTGTTTTGCAAAGATACTGTAGGTTTCCACAATATACAAATTTTTTCTTTTCTCTTTTCAAAATTATTTTCCTAACCAAATAAAATAACTATATAAACAAGATAATGGGCGGTACTAAAATAGGAAAATACGAAAAAGTACCGAAAGCCTTATAAATAAAGAGATTGAAGCTAAAAAAGGCAAAAAAGCGGACAAAACGAAATGTACAATAACTACCATTTAATTACCAAGTAATTGCCAAATAACTACCAATTAAATAACCTTAATTACCTACATAGGGTATAAAGATACCTATTAATTACCCAAACCCACTAAAATAGCCCCTTTGAGGGCTTTTTTTTATGCCCTGAAACAGCCTTTAAAGCCCCTATAAAGCACCCCGAAAATGAGGGTGAGAAGTACCCCCGAAAAAACCTCTTTTTTAGGTTAGGGAGACACTTAGGGGGACACTTAGGGGGACAAAAAAGCACCTAAAAACAGAGAGTAAAAACCCCTATACTTATACCCACACGCAAGCAATACCCCTTTTTTATAGAGTGGAGGGGGGGTGTATTGTAGGGTATTTTATACTATATTTTTACGTAATTTATTGATTTACAATATATAATATAGTTTTCGTACTAAAAACATAGTGTTTTCCCCTATTGATCTATCCACTCAACTTCACCATTTGGAAGGCGGAATATAACAGGTGCCGAATTTTGTTCCTGTACAAGGTACCCTTCTACATGGAATATACTTCTTATATCTTCTTTTTCAATGGGGAAGGGTTCGTAAATAAGCTGACCATCAGGGTGGGTACTTAAATTGGTACTATATGCCATAATACAATTTTTATCGCCCTTACAAGTTTGTAGCTTCTTGGTAACCCTAATCTCGTCTGTTTCCACTACATAATTTTGTCCCCAAACAATGCTCTTAAGGCTGTTTATTTTCTTAATTGCTAAGATACAGCCACTTGGATATTCACTCATACTTTCACCAAAGTGTCTTATAGCTGCATTGGCGCCTGGATACATACTCCCCAAGTCAATATAAGCAGTAGGAGCAGTCACAGGGCTAAGGTCGGCAGATAGCTGTGTTCCTCCGATAGTAGCTACACTTTCATAGAAGGGAACAATATTAGGCTTTTTGTAAAACTCTCCCGAAGCTATTTGCTTGAGTGCCTTTATTTGTTCCTCCTTACTCATATTTTTGATATCCTCAACACGTGGTTTAAGCATTTCTCCTTCACCAGTAAGTAGCCAAATAACATTAATCTCTGGATATGATTGTAGAATATTTTCTATTTTATCGCTCCCAATAGAGCCATTATTCTTATATTGACTAGCAAAAGCTCCATTAGAAAAGCCTACTTTCTCCTCAAATTTTCGTACAGATAATCCTTTGTAATCTACGAATTCCTTTATTCGACTAACTATATTAGACATAAGTTGTATTTTTATTTTATTGAATTTCAATTAAATGGAAAATAATGTAAAATATTTTCTACAAAATACTTGCGAATGTAGAAAATATCTTATAACTTTGCACCGCTAAACGAAACAAAATAACGAATGCACAAAGGTATAAAAATTCCTCGAAAATTCAACCCCTTAGTGGTGGAAAAATTGTCTGTAAAGTTTGGGCTATCAAAAACTTATATACGCCAGTGCCTAAACAAAACACGAAACAGCGAAACGGCTGATACTATTTGTAAAGAGTACAAAAAGTATGAAAAAGAAATCAACAATGTTTTAAATGATTCATTATGAGAGAATTAATTAACACCATTGAACAAACAATGTCCAGTTTTGAGATCGCAAAGCTGACAGGAAAACGTCACGATAATGTTATGCGTGATATTAGAGAACTCAATAAGGGATATGAAAAATTGCATCTCCTCAAAATTGAGTTAAAACACAGAATCAGTGATTTAGGGGAAGGAAGACAAAGAAAAGACCCTTATTTTGAATTGACCAAAATGCAGACGTTTGACCTTCTGACTGGGTATAACACCGAATTGCGTATTAAGGTCAATCGTAGGTGGGCAGAGTTGGAAGCCTTGACACAAATCAAAATGCCCAAATCTCTTAATGTATATGGCATGGAAGCCTTACCCTATGTGGAGTGGTTACTAATACATAACTACTCGGTAACCAGTGGGCAGTATCACGCTCGCATTCGCAAGCACCCTCAGCACTTCTACAAGGCGAGTACAGGCAAGTGGTATATCAATAAGGCATTCGCCGAGCAACTCTTAGAGATTCGCAGTAGTTGCGAGAAGCTCAAAGAAGTGAAGGGCTTGCCGCAAGTACATCAGATGACAATTTTTGAAGTGATTGCAGAAGTAAAAGCAGAGCAAGAGAAATTAAATCAACCTAAACAATAGCAAAATGAAAATAGGAGATCAAGTAAAAATAAGCCGATACACTACAGACCCCGCAAAGCAACAAGGAAAAATCGGGACAGTGATAGAAATTTATCCGGAAGACGAAATGACTACCGTGGTAAGAGTAGCGTTTGAAAGAGATATGGGGGCGAGGTTTTCCGCCCTATATGATATAGATTGCTTAATTCCTGTAAGTGAAGACGATTTAGAAGATTAATCAAAAAGCGGTGAGCCACCGCGGGCAATTAGCTAACGATTAAAAAATAATTTTGATATGAAAAGAAAGACAGTACTTCTGCTCAATGGTCACTTGGATGTGATAGGCAGGGAAATTATCACCACTTTCTTAGGAATCGTGGTCAAACGAGAAAAGATATTGTATAACAGAGCTGTAAAATATAGAAGGTAATGGAAACAAAGAAAAACAACGGCGTACGCTTTTCCGCTGATGTAAAGATAAGCGAAAAAGGAATTGGCAAGGACGTAAATATTGATATTCGCTATATAGACCTTACCAATCCCCAAGAGTGGGAGCAACTACAGCAATGGCTTACTCGTCTAAGGAGTTCTCTCGTTGGAGCACATAGCGAACCCGATTCGCTTGGCCGTTATAATAATAGTGAACATGAACCAAGGCGTAGTTGGGATACTCATTATTCAGAAAGTCCTCTGCCTCTTGAAGTTGTTCCAAATTAAACTCCGCAATAACGAATTTGCGGTTATGAATGTACTTTTTCATACGGATATATTTTAATTAGTTTGAAGCTACAAAGGTAGCAAATTTTTCCCTAATTCAGTAGGACTGACAGCCGAAAGGTTGGCGGAGCAAAATCGCATTAGGGAGCAAAGGCAAAAGCCAAAAAAACACACAAATGTACGCATACAAAGACAACATATTATCCATACCTGCACGGCTCCTATACGATGATTGGGGACTGATGAGTTATGACTACTACAAGAAGCTATGTAGCCGTGGTAAGCTCATCACTACCCAACCAGGGAAAGGCTTAGGCAACGAAGCATGGGTATCTTTCCACGAATTGCCTGTGGTGAAAGGGGTTAATATCAAGGAGGTGTGCTTGAAGATGTTGGGCAAGCCCGAAGATAGTAAGATCTTACAGAATGACCTCGAACCTCTCTTGGTGCCCGACTTGGAAGCTATTAACTTCTTTTCAAGTCACCGCAAGCCCAATGGAAAGCCCCTAAAGATAGAAGAGCAAAGGGAAAAGGCTACCTCAGCTGTGATTTTAAATGCTATTGAAAGCCTCTTTAAAGGTCGTATCAAAAACCCGCTTTACAAAGGGAAAAAGGTGGAGATATGGAAAAACATTAGCGAGGCTGTCAATACGCTGAACCCCGAACGTTGGCACTTTGACCTACCGAATAACCCAAGAAGCCTGCAACGAAAATATAACCAGTATCTAAATGAGGGCTACTATGCTTTTATCCACAAAGGTGAGGGATCTGGGAATGCCAAAGTTGTAACGGAAGTAATGGAAAGGCTTTTTATCTCTATCTGCTGCATGCCTAACAAACCCTATATGAGTTCGGTGTATGATATTTATAGGCAGTTCCTTTATGGTGATATAGAAATCTTTGACAAAGCCACTGGTGAACTTTTCAATGTGGAGCAGGACTTTTGCGACGAACATGGCAATATCTTAGAAGTCTCTGAAAGCACCATGAAACTATGGCTAAACAAGCCCGAAAATCAGTTGGTTATCAAGAAAGCACGCAATGGAGAATATGACTTTAGCCACAAGGAACGTCCGCATGTCAATAGACACGCACCGCTTTACTCTATGAGTAAAATCACCTTAGATGACCGCGACCTAATGCACACCAAGCTACCTAATGGAGACAAGGTTATGGCCTACTATGCTTATGATGTGATGAGTACCGCATTGATTGGTATAGCCCATAGCAGAAAGAAGGACAACGAACTATTCTTGGACTGCTTCCGCTCTATGTTTCGCTTTACGGCTCAATATGGCTTAGGCACCCCAATGCAGATAGAAGTAGAGCGACACCTTACGGGCGCACATGTGGAGGGCTTACTCAAAGCTAATAACATTTTCCCATTCGTGAGATTCTGTAATCCTACCAATTCGCAAGAGAAGTATGCCGAGACCATGATACGAGGTAAGAAGTATGGGATAGAGAAAGACAGACACCAAAATGTAGGACGACACTATGCAAAATTGGACAGCAACCGAGTAACCACACAAAAGATATTTGACGAGTTCAACGATAACTACAAGGAGGCTAAGGCTACCTACGAAGAGATAGTAGCTTCGGAAATGGAAGAGCAAACCCTCTATAACAATCAGCCACACCCCGACCAAGAGCGCTTCCCTGGAAAGACACGTTTGCAGGTGTTTTTAGAGAATGTAAATCCAAACTTGCCGAAACTCAACCGAGCCCTCTTAGCGCAATATATAGGCAGATGTGTGCCTACTACCATACGCAGGAACCAATATGTAACCGTACAATATCAAAAGTACCAATTGCCCAACCCACAAGTTATTTCCTTGCTTTCCTCCTATGAGGTGCAGGCCTATTACTTACCCAATGAGGAGGGTGTAGAGGAGGTGTATTTGTACCAAGAAAACCAATTCCTCTGTGAGTGTAAGCGCCTTAAATCCTTTAACCGTGCCAATGCCGAATGGACAGAAGCCGATAAGGAGATATACCAAGAGCAAATGCATTATATCAAGCAGTTTGACCAATATACCAAAGAAAAAACCGCTGAAAAGCTGTCAAAGGTAGGCACACTTTCGGTGGAGAAAAAGACACAAAAAGTAGCTGCTTCCGCCCCTGTAGTAGCCTATGAGGAGCAGAAAACTACTAACTACAAAGAGTATCAGAAAACTAAAACAGAAATGATAAATAAAGCCTTATTAGACCTATGATCACAACAGCATTAAAAGAAAAAATCATTTTGGCGATTGCCGAAAATAGAAAGAATTACCAATCCGACAGTAAGCACGCACAGAGCTTGGGGATTAACACAGCGCAGTACAGTCGTATCAAGAAAGGCGAATTAGAAGGAGTGCTTAGCGATGCCAATTGGGTCAGCATAGCCCGCAGGCTTCAAGTACAACTCAAGGACGAACGCCCTTGGGTAACGGTGGAAACAGAGACCTTCCAATACATCTACCTACAACTTTCGACCTGCCAAGCTCGCTCCATTTCGGCTATCCTATGTGATAGAGCGGGAATAGGCAAAACGCATACGGCAAAGGTATATGTCAGTAAGAACAAAAATGCAGTGTATATAGACTGCTCACAGGTGAAGACCAAACAGAAGCTCATTCGCAAGATCGCCCAAGAGTTTGGGATTGCTCACACGGGGCGCTATGCCGATGTATATGAGGACTTGGTATTCTATGTAAAACAATTGGAAAACCCACTTATCATCTTGGACGAGGCGGGAGACTTAGAGTATCACGCTTTCCTTGAACTCAAGAGCCTATGGAATGCTACCGAGTACGCTTGCGGTTGGTATATGATGGGTGCTGACGGCTTGCAGGCAAAAATAGACCGCAACAAGGACATCAAAAAAGTAGGGTATGCAGAGATATTCGACCGCTACGGCTCGAAATATAGCCGTGTAAGTCCTGCCCAAGACAACGAAGCAATTACGGCTTTCCTCTTGGGACAAATAGCCCAGATAGGCGAAGCAAACGGCTCTACCCTTACCCCCGAACAACTCTTTGCTCGTACCAAGGGAAGCTTAAGGAAAGTACGTACTGAAATAGAAAAAGTGCGAGCCGCACAGGCAATTAATAACTAATAACTAATGATAGATAACAAAATAACGATACCAAGGGCTTACACCTATGAAGACTTGGCGAGAAAGAAATATAAGACTTTGCCCCTATCGGAGCCCTGGCATACCCACTTAGGGGAGATAGAGCGAGCGGGAAGTATCCTTATCTATGGAGATTCGGGACACGGAAAGACAACTTATGCACTGCAATTGATGCGAGAGTTATGCCAAGGGGAAAAGGTGCTATACAACTCTTTGGAAGAGTGCGGAAGCCTTTCATTGCTTACCAACTTGGAACGTACAGGGCTTAAACAATATAAAAACAAATACTTAGTGTGTGGAGAGCCTTTGGACAAACTTATACAGCGCCTTAGTCGCCCACAGCAACCTAAGATAGTCTTTATAGACAGCGTGCAGGCTTGTTTTAGAGGGCAAAAAGCAACAGCTTATCATGATCTTATCCTGCAATTTCCTCAAACTCTATTTATTGGAATCTCACAAATGAGTAAGGGAATGCCCAAAGGAGCTGTAGCGGAGGAGTTTTATTGGTTTTGTCAGAATAGAGTATTAGTGAAGGACTTCAAGGCTTATATAGACAAAACCCGTACAGGAGGGAATGAGCTAGAACCCTACATCATCTCCGAAAGCAAAGCAGGGGAAAGAGAATTGAAAATGATTAGATAATAGATAATAAAATATGGAAACTATAGAAAAGCAAAAGACATTTAGAGAGTGCCTACTTTATTACTTGGACTGCAAGTATTGGGCATACGAACAACTACAAGGGATGTACTTTGAAAAATGGTGTGAACAGGTGCATAAACAGAGGAAAACTTTAGTGGATCCAAGGATATTAGCAAAGAATGACCATTTACTAAATTGGTTTGCCAAGCAGTGGGAGGTCTATGTAGAGGGCGAGATAGCCAAATACTATGGAAAGGCACTCAGAGAAGGGGTATTTGACCGAGAGGATGTAGAGCTAATGATACACTTACAAATGGAGAATATTTACCGTATTTACCCCAAGATATTACTGAAAATGATAGATAAAAGTGGAGAGCCTCCACAGATAATCAAGAGTGAAAAACGAAAAATAACAGTTGATGAAACAGCTATATATGGAAGTGCTAAGGCTTGACAACTTCTTACAAGCCTTATCAGTATCAGAGCGAACAATGATACATCAGTATCATGCTGGATATAGGACATACGTACCGATAGCGGTACTTACCATCTACGAATGGATAAAAGAGAACAAGTGGGAATCCACAGACTTTAGATATAACCAAGATAGAGTATTGACTTGGTACAATCGGTATACAAAGACATGGGAATCGATAGAGACCCACGAGTTATTTAAAGCAAAAGTAGCAAGATAATTTAAAAAAGACAATAAAATGAGTGTAGATTTATCACAACTAAGTGCAGAGGAACGTGCAGCACTTATAGAACAGGCGAAAGAATTAGACGCCAAGGAAAGAGAGGAAAGAAAAAAGGCCTATGAGCAAATGAAAGCCGATGCGATCATCAGCCTTATCACCGTAGCTAAGGACATCAATGAACGGCTTACGGAGTTCAAACAGCATTCTTTCGAGACGATGGACACCCTACATGAATTGTTAAAAGAGTACAGCGGACGGCGTGTAGGAGGGAAAGGTAACTTTAGCGTGGAGTTTGAGAACTTCAAGGTGGATTACAGCAAGCAGGGTAAAGGTTCTTATGATGAGCGTGCCACCGAGGCGGAGAAGTATATCTTTGACTTTATAGAAAGCCGCTACTCAGGAGATGAGGGTACTAAGGAGTTTATTCTTTCTTTATTAGAACGTAAGAAGGGCGAACTTGACCCCGATAATATTCAGAAGCTCTACAAGTACGAGGATAAGTTTGCCGACCCGAATTTCTCCAAGGCATGTGAGCTATTCCGTGAGAGTTATCAGTATAACCACTCCAAGGATTATATCCGCTTCTATGAAAAGGACAAGCATGGGAAATGGCAGAATATACTCTTGCAGTTTTCGGCTATTTAGGCAGTCGAAAATGCTCCTCTGCCCTTAACATGTCGCCAATAATAGAAGGACGCTTTTATGAGACCCCTTAAGGCGGAGGAGCTTCTTTTAAATAACCTTTAAAAACGATTTAAAATGAAAGAAAAACCAACACATTACTATTGTCTATGTACGAATAATAGTAAACCTAAAAATAAATTACAAGAAGAGTTTTTAACTTTTCTAAAAAGTATGGACATGTCGCTTTATGAGGTAGATAAAATAGAAGATTTGAAAGTATATATATTCGAAAAAGCTGAGGAAATAAATAAAAAGTATAGTCGCTGCGCTCCTTTACAGATTTATTTTATAAGATATACGAATTATAGTCTTTACTTAGAAGGATTTGAAGCAGGAAGTCTACACTTAAGGGAAGCACACCTAATTGATATAAAAAACGGTTTAAAATGATTAGCACACGACAAATAAAAATTCTACAAAACCTCTTAGGAAAGAGGTTCAATGACAGAGAGGAACGGATAGCATTCTTATCAGATTCCGCTCAAAGAGAGTTAAGCTCTAGTAAGGAACTAACTGAAGGAGATTTCTTTGGGCTATTAGATTGGCTGGAGTATAATTACGCTAGGGAGGCGTATTTTGATAGCCATAACGCACAACACCTTAGCCTATTGGCAAAATGTCACGAATTGGGTTGGGTACGAGAGGATAATCCTAAGATTCCGGACCTTGGAAGATTGGGTAAGTGGTTGCTCTCAAAGAGGTGCCCTGTACAAAAACCATTAATGGAAATGACTACTAAGGAAGTCAGTAAGGTAATAGGAGCGTTAGAAAAAATAATTG
>NZ_CALHGG010000024.1 GCF_938029845.1 uncultured Capnocytophaga sp. | reverse complement strand
TTAGGACGCAAGGTTTTCATCCTTGTAACAGGGGTTCGATTCCCCTACGGACTACATAATTTTAGTAATTTTATACAATACCACTTTAATTGAGATAAGAATATGGCAAACCATAAGTCAGCAATCAAAAGAATTAGAAGAAATGAGGCTGCACGCCTTAGAAATCGCTATCAACATAAAACTACTCGTAACGCTATAAAAAAATTGCGTACTACTACTGATGTAGCTGTAGCTAAGGAACTATTACCTAATGTAGTTTCTATGATTGATAAATTAGCTAAAAGAAACATTATCCATAAAAATAAAGCGGGTAATCTTAAAAGCAGCTTAATGAAGCATGTAAATTCATTAGTAGCTTAAAAAATCATTTGCTCATAGTGAAATATTTAAAATTACTATTAATAAAGACTATTCTTTTTGCGAATAGTCTTTATTTTTTATATAGATAACTATAATGTAAATAATTAAAAATATTGGTATAATCTAATTTGTTAAGACGTAATAAATTGCGCCTTTACAGAGAACTACACTAATAACAAAAGACCAATGATAAATAAGATAATCATTGGTCTTTCTATTTTTTAGTTATTACTATAGTAATTATAGATGGCTTCTTGCGAGGATTGTCCTTGCTGCTGGGATCGGTAAGCATTCTGCTGATCTTTGTCTATTATTCGTGCTTTTACACGATCATTCCAAGCTAAATGAAAAGTATCCCAAAGTTGTTGTTGGATATCCTTTTGATAAATAGGACAAGAAACCTCTACCCTATTGTTGAGATTACGAGACATCCAGTCAGCTGAGGATATATAATAAAGAGGATTACCATCGTTCCCAAAGACATACAATCGGGAATGCTCCAAGAAACGATCCACTATGCTGATCACCTCTATATTTTCACTAAGCCCCTGTACTTGGGGCAATAAACCACATACCCCACGAACAATCATCTGTATCTTGACCCCTGCCTGACTCGCTTCATATAACTTCTCTATCATCTCCTCATTAGTAAGGCCATTCATCTTGAGCTTTAGGAAAGCCTCTTTCCCTTCTTTTGCTAAGGCTATTTCCCTATCAATGAGCGATAAGAAAGTTGTTTTGGTATAGTGAGGAGAGACTAAAAGATTCTTGTATTGGAATACCTGAAAAGGAGTATCAAAGAACTTAAATACTCGATTGATCTCATCCAATATCTCCTGATGAGCTGTAAATAAAGTATAATCTGTATATATTTTTGCAGAAGATTCATTGAAATTTCCTGTACTTATAAAGCCATAACGATATGTTTTCCCATTCTCTTCTCGCTCTATAACCCCAATTTTGCTATGCACCTTAAGCCCTCGTATGCCAAAAATCGTATTAACCCCTTCTCTTTGAAGTTGCTCCGCATAGTGGATATTGGCTGTCTCATCAAAACGTGCTTGCAGTTCTATCTGAACGGTTACTTTCTTACCATTTTTTACGGCATTGATCAAAGAGTTAATCACTTGTGATTGTTTGGCCAAGCGATAGATCGTAATTTTTATGCTCTTCACCTTAGGGTCAAGAGCTGCTTCTCTTAAGAAACGTATTAGGTAAGAAAAACTATGATAAGGAGTATATTGTAAATAGTCTCGCTGAGCTATTTGAGAAAATAGACTTTCTTCCACCTTGAGGTCTTTGATAGGATAAGGGTGAAAAGGCTTGTACATCAGTTCCTTGCGCTCACAATGAGGAAAGTTCATATAATCACGTCTGTTGTGATAACGTCCTCCTGCGATAACACTATCGGTAGATTGTATACCCATTTTTTCCTTTAGAAAACGTAACATCTCCTCATCAATGAGCTTGTCATAGATAAATCGTACTGGTTCAGCTCGCTTACGTCCTTCCACACTTGTGGATATTTTTTCAATAAAACTCTTATTAAGATCGGTATCCAAATCTAGCTCCGCATTGCGAGTAATCTTAATCATATAAGCGGAAATATCCTCACAAGGGAAAATATAGAAATGAGAGCTAAGACAAAAGCGAATCACATCGTCCAAGAGAATAATATAGTTAGCATTGCCTATCTTGGGCAATACAATGAATCTATCCAAGGTCTTGGGAAGTTCTATAAGAGCATACTGTATTTTTTGCTTTTTACCACTCTCAGAAGCCAGTACCATGCGAACAGCCAAATAAGCCACATCGTCCTTAAGGTTAGGAAGTGCCTCTACTTCATTGAGAATAATGGTAAAAAGTGCAGGGCTTATTGTATTGATAAAATATTCTCTTACATAATCCACATGCTCAGGAAGTATCTCTCTCTCATCAATAATATAAATATCCTCTCCCTTGAGTTCTTCCTTGATACGCTCCAAAATAGCGAGACTCTTCTGTTGGAGTTGTACCACTTGGCTATTGATCTGCTCCAATAGAGAATGAGCCTGAGCAATCATCTCTTCATCCTTAAGGAGCCTAAAATCACGCCTTGCAATAGCATAGCGCACTCTGAAGAATTCATCCAAATTATTGGAGAAAATACCTACAAAGCGCATACGTTCCACCAAGGGATTCCTTGGATCGCTAGCCTCCTGCAATACACGTTCGTTAAAAGAGAGCCAACTGAGGTCTCTGTTGCGTATGGGAATTTTTGGTTGTGTGTTCATCTTTCATAGTATTATAATTGTTTGTCTAGTAAGGCAATGATAGTGGCTGCCTGTTGGTAATCGTTATTAATATCAGTCTGTGTATAAGGAGCATAACGTGCCATCTCACAGTTGGAAAGCAATTGGATGAAATCCTTAATAGGTTCAGCTGCTACCCCTTTCTCTGTGAGGAGCTGCTGTATCTTATCCTTGCTCAGTTCGCTTGTTTCGATATAGAGTTTTGCCTTAAGATAAGTATGTAAACCACGTTCCAAAGCCTCATAGAAGGCCTCCTTATCAGTAAGATTTTTCTTGGCTGCTGAAAGATACTTCTTAGCCAAACGACTTGTTCGGCGACTTCTGTTCTGTTGAGTATCATCATTTCGCTTCTGATAGATATACCACAAAATAAGTACCAAAGGAATCAGTAACAAAGGTAACAACCACAAGAGGTAGAAAGCTGTTGAAGCAAAGAACTTAGGTTGGTTTATAGGTAACAGTTCGGAAGCCTCCTTGAGTGGTTGGAATTGACCTTGTAATTGTGATACTGTACCTTGTGCTTCTTCATTATTAGCAGGTTTGTACTCCTGACCATTGAGTACTTCTATGGTAATATTCTCTGAAGTGAGTGTCTCATATTTCTGAGTATCAGGATTAAAGAAAGTAAAATTCAAGGGAGGAATAGGGAACTTTCCTTTGTACTGAGGTACAATAGTATAGCTATGGGTAATATCTCCACTGACACCTGTGGTGCTATTGGTCAGATGTTCTTCCTCCTTAGGGGCATATACCTCCAAGGCAGGAGGGAAAGCCAATTTGGGAATATCAAAGAGCTTGAAATTTCCTTTTCCTGAGATGATGATCTCTCCTGAGGTAGTTTCACCCGCATTAAGAGAACGTGTTGGGAAATTCATAGACAAAGAGAAATTTCCCACAGCCCCTGAGAAGTTTGCTGGTTTGCCTTCTTCGGGTAGAGGTAAGACATTAATTTTAGTCGTTGCAGTCTGCAGGCTACGGGTACGAGTTACATAGGAGCGATTCCCGAAGAAATCGACCTGATTGGAGGGCAATTGTAGGACAAAGGTAGAAGAGAAGGGATTAATCACCTGTTCACCTGCCTGTTGCGGGTACAATAGCACCTGCTTGAGGGTAACACAGCGGAAAGGTCGACCATTATGCATCACCTCAGTTACTTGAATCTTATCCAAGAGCTGTTGGCTCCAAAAGTTAGCATAGCGAGGTTCTTGTATATTCTCCAATCCAGCTATACCGAAGCGTGCATCAATGTAAAGCCTATAGGTAATAGTAATAGGCTGATTCACATACACTTGTTTTTCAGAAACTTCTGCAACCATAAAGAGTTCATCCTTGGTTGGTTCTATCACCTGAGTAGGTTGTTCTTCCTCACTACCAAAGGGATCAAAACCAAAAGGAAAGCCCGCAAAAGGATTAGATGGAGGTGGTGTCGTTTGAGTACCACGAGGATTGGATACAGCATCGGTTACCTCTATCGTGATAGGTTTGGTTTTGTACTCTTTTCCTTCAATAATAATAGAGGCAGATCCTATGGTAAGTTTTCCTTTGCGCTTAGGTTGTAGCATATACGTATATGTCTTCGAAAAGCTACGAGTTCCATTGATCCAAGAGTGAGAGATAGATTGGGTAGGACCTGTAACCCCAAAGTTCTCAAAGGAAGGTGGGACAAAGTTATCTCCCTCTTTATTCATAGTAAAATCCACCCTAAGATGTTCGTTTTCGCCCAAAGAAGTGCGAGAAGGTTGTGCCTTAAAGGAAACCTCCTGCGCTAAAGATATAGTTGTTATAAAAAATAATATATAAAATAAATAATTGCGCATAAACTGAGCTTTTATAAAAACAAATTGGTTACAGCATACTATACTACCAGTCTTTCCTATTTGTATTGGTAGCTTTACCCTTTATTTTTTTAGCATTTATCTTCTCTTGTGTTTTCTTTTCTTCATTGCTTATTGCATTAAGAATACGATTGATTTGCTCAGGAGAGAGTTCCCCTTGTTGTCTTCCTTCTGGATTGCCACCGCGACTCTCTTTATTCTGTTGATTATCCCTATTTTGAGATTGTGAAGGACCTCTTTCAGATTGTCCTTGCTGGTTATTATTGTTCTTATTATCTTGGTTATCCTTATTGTCCTTATTTTGGTTATTATTATTGTTTTGATTATTGTTATTTTGGTCTTTATTATCCTTGTTATCTTTGTTGTCTTTATTTTGTTGATCTTTGTTGTCTTTATTATCTTTATTTTGTTGGTCTTTTTTATCCTTGTTATCTTTATTATCCTTGTTCTGTTGGTCTTTATTATCCTTTTTTTGCTGATCTTTGTTATCCTTGTTTTGTTGATCTTTGTTATCCTTGTTTTGTTGGTCTTTATTATCCTTGTTTTGTTGGTCTTTATTATCCTTGTTTTGTTGGTTCTCGTTATCTTTAGGTTTTTGTTTTGATAGTTTATCTTTAGCTACAGCAAGGTTATAGCGTGTCTCATCATCGGCAGGGTTATTACGCAGTGCCTCCTTATAGAACTGTACAGCCTGGTCATATTCTTCTTTTTCCATAGCTATGTTGCCCAAGTTATGGAAAGCCCTATGTTTTTCATCCTTAGTTGCTTTTTTATTCATAGCGGTCTCTCTAAAATGATTGGCCGCCTCCTCATACGCCTTTTGGGAATAGAGTACATCACCCATATTGTATTGGGCGGTTGTGTTCTCAGGATTCTTGGAAATTGCCTTGCGGTAATCCATTTCGGATTCAGGGAGTTTATTTGCTTTGCCTGCTTTATAGCCCTCATAAGCAAATACTTGCGATTGTCTTTCTAATTTTTCTCTTTGAGCTTTTTCTTTAGCAGAAGTTTCGTTTTCTTTTTGTGCAAATCCGAATATAGGGAAGAAGATAAGTATCAGTATATACAGTCCTTTCATGATAATAAAGTTATTGGTTTTCTGCCACAAAAATACGATATTATTCCCATAAAAATTCTTTTTTGTCTTTATTTTAATACTTTTAATAGATATATCCTATATAAATTATTAATTTACTTTTTCTTTTCCATTATCTTTTGTAAAAATAAAAAATCCTCTGTGGAAAGAGGATTTTTTTAAAGTTATTGATGTATGTTCTCCAAGTCCAAAAGGAAGGCATATTCGCGCGCTATTTCCTTGAGAGACTCGTAACGCCCTGAGGCACCACTATGCCCTGAACTCATATCAGTATAGAAGAGCAACAAATTATCATCGGTTTTGAGTTCCCTAAGCTTAGCCACCCACTTAGCAGGCTCCCAATACTGTACTTGAGAATCATGATAGCCCGTGAGTACCAACAAATTAGGATATGCCTGAGCGCACACATTATCATAAGGAGAGTAACTCTTCATGTAATCATAGTACTGCTTGTCATTTGGATTGCCCCACTCATCATATTCCCCTGTTGTAAGTGGAATAGAATCGTCCAACATAGTAGTTACCACATCCACAAAAGGGACATTGGCGACCACTCCATGGAAAAGCTCAGGTGCCTGATTGATCACCGCTCCCATAAGCAAACCACCTGCAGAACCTCCCATGGCATATAGGTGAGCTGTCGATGTATATTGACTTGCTATCAAGTACTTAGCACAATCAATAAAGTCGGTAAAGGTATTTTTCTTATGGAGCAATTTGCCCGCCTCATACCAAGGGCGTCCCAAATATTCGCCACCACGTATATGAGCAATAGCAAAGATAAAGCCCCTATCCAACAGACTTAGCCGTGTGGTAGAAAAGGAAGGTTCAATAGTAATTCCATAAGAGCCATAGCCATAGAGAAGCAAAGGATTGGAACCATCACTCTTTATTCCCTTGCGATAAACTAGAGAAATAGGAATCTGGGTACCATCAGCAGCTGTAGCCCAAAGCCTTCGCGACTCATAATTCTCCTCACTGAACTTTCCTCCCAATACCTGTTGCTGCTTCTTCACCTCCTTATCTCCTGTGCGCATATTATAATCAATCACAGAATAAGGGGTAGTCATGGAATTATAAGTATAACGTAGAATCTCGGTATCAAAATCCAAATTTAGCCCTGTGGAGGCCATATAAGTCTCATTGTCAAAAGGTAAATAATGCTCCCCAGTACCATCCCAACGTATGATACGTATCTGAGAAAGACCATTATACCGCTGAGTAACCACCAAATATTCCTTGAATATGTCTATTTCTTCCAAGCGAATATCCTCCTGATGCGGAAGTACAGATTGCCAATAGCTTTTTTCGGTCTGTCCTATAAGAGTTTTGTCTAATTTGAAATTAGTTGCTCCATCCGCATTGTTCAGTATATAGAAATAATCTCCATAATGGGCTATATCATACTCCAACCCTCGCTCACGTGGCTGAAAACACTTGAAATCGGCCATAGGTGTCGCTGCATCCAAGAACCAACTCTCTGAAGAAAGCGTACTATCAGACTGGATAATGAGAAACTGCTCTGACTTGGACTTGAATATACCTGTATTGAACGTCTCATCTTTCTCATGGAAGACCAATACATCTTCCTTGGGAGACTGTCCCAATTGGTGACGATAGATCTTGTGAGAACGAAGCGTTTGGGTATCTATCTTGGTATAGAAAATAGTCTGATTATCATTGCCCCAGCAACTACTCCCATCGGTATTTTTTATCTCTAAAGGAAGTACCTCACCTGTCTCTAAATTCTTGATAAAGAGAGAGTACATACGTCGTCCCCGTGTATCCACCGAAAAGGATGCCCATTTGTTATCCGGACTCACAGAGAACTCGGCAAACTGGTAGAACTTATGCCCTCGTGCCATTTGATTTACTTCAAAGAGTACTTCCTCCTGTGCATTGGGCTGATCTGCACGCCTAAGGTAAATGGGGTATTCCTTTCCCTCTTGAAAACGAGAAAAGTACCAATACCCATTATACTTATAAGGAACCGATTCATCATCCTCCTTGATACGACTTTTCATCTCCTTAAAGAGTGCTTTTTGAAAGGCTTCAGTATGTTTTGTCTTATATGTAAAATATTCATTCTCAGCCTCCAAGTAGGACAATACCTCTGGTGTATCTCGCTGGTTGAGCCAAAAGTAATTATCTATTCGCTTATCGGCATGAATCTCTAATAATTGTTGTTTTTTAGGTGCTTTTGGTGGCATCATAATCTATTATCTTTATACCATAAAAAATTTGTTTAGAGTATCATACTCAGTGAGATACGCTTGCGAGCGGTATCCACTTCTATGACCCTGACTTGTACTTGTTGGTGGAGCTTCACCACTTCATTGACATCGGATACATAGCCATCCTTTAGTTGAGAGATATGTACCAAGCCACTTTCTTTGATTCCTATATCCACAAAGCAACCAAAGGCAGTGATATTATTGACAATCCCTGGGAGCACCATGCCTATACGTACATCGTCAAAGGTCTTCACATTGGGATCAAATTCAAATACCTTTGCGGTTTGTCTTGGATCTAGTCCAGGTTTTTCCAATTCCTTGAGTACATCCTTAAGGTACAATTCCCCTACTTCAGCGGTTTGATACTTCTTAATATCAATAGAGGCAATTGCTTGCTTATTCCCGATAAGCTTCTCCACAGAGATGCCCAAATCCTTAGCCATTTGCTTAATAATTGGGTAAGCTTCAGGATGTACCGCTGAGTTGTCCAATGGATTTTTGCTATTATGTACCCGCAAGAAAGCCACCGCCTGCTGATAGACCTTATCTCCCAAACGAGGTACCTTCTTGAGATCCTCACGACATGAAAAAGCCCCATTGGCCGAGCGGTAAGCTACTATATTCTCAGCCATTTTCTCTCCTATACCCGATACATAGCTCAAGAGAGACTTACTGGCCGTATTGAGATTCACCCCCACCTTATTCACACAACGAATCACAGTAGCATCCAACTCCTGCTTGAGAGAAGCCTGATTTACATCATGCTGGTACTGCCCTACTCCTATTGATTTGGGTTCTATCTTGACCAATTCCGCCAAGGGATCCGCCAAGCGGCGACCTATGGAAACTGCCCCACGAACTGTTACATCATAGTCAGGAAACTCATCGCGCGCTACCTTGGAAGCTGAGTATACCGACGCTCCCGCCTCACTGACCACAAAAACCTGTACAGGATGCGGGAAAGTGATTTGCTTGATAAAACTCTCCGTTTCACGAGAAGCGGTGCCATTGCCTATGCTAATGGCCTCTATACGATATTGCTCCACCATAGTACGGATTTTCTTGGAAGCCAAGGCCGTTTCGTGCTGAGGTGCATGAGGGAAAATCGTCTCATTATGGAGCAAATCCCCCTTCTCATCCAAGCAAACCACCTTACAACCCGTACGAAAACCAGGATCTATCGCTAATATACGCTTCTCTCCCAAGGGAGAAGCCAACAAAAGTTGAGAAAGGTTCTCAGAAAACACAGCAATAGCCTTGGTATCCGCCTTGTCCTTAGCTTCTTGTAAGGTTTCATTAGAGATAGATGGCTCTAAAAGACGTTTGTAGCTATCTTTGACTGTCTTTTTAAGGAAATCAGCCACTTCACCACTGCCTTTGATTACCGATTCCTCAATAAAAGGAATTGTATCTTCAGGCTCTACCTCTACTTTCATTTTGATAAAGCCCTCTTTTTCAGCACGAAGAACCGCTAATACACGATGAGAAGGCGCTTTGGCAAGCGGTTCACTCCAATCAAAATACTGAGCATACTTCTGAGCTTCCTCCTCGTTTTCCTTTCCTTTGGCCACCTCGGCACAGAGTTGTGCTTTTCGCTGGAAAACCCTCCTAAGGGTACGGCGTACATACATATTCTCATTGATCCATTCGGCTATAATATCCGAAGCCCCTTGTAGTGCTTCCTGTACAGAAACCACTTTATCAGAAAGATAATGAGCGGCGAGTTGTTCCAAATCGGTTACTCGCTGGCTCATAAGTTGCTTTGCCAAAGGCTCCAAACCGTTTTCTTTGGCTACATCGGCTTTGGTTTTACGTTTTTTCTTGTAAGGCAAGTATAAGTCTTCCAACTCATTAATTTCAAAAGAGTTTTCTAGGCGATTACGCAGTTCATCGGTAAGCTTGCCTTGTTCCTCTATACTGGTGAGAATGGTCTCCTTGCGCTTACAAATGTTTTCGTATTCCGTTTGCGCCTTAGCGATTTTCTCAATAGCCACCTCGTCCAAGTTGCCCGTTCTATCCTTGCGATAACGTGCGATAAAAGGAATGGTACAGCCTTCCGAGAGTAAAGTAAGCGTATTTTCAATAGCTTTTTCTGTAAGCTGTGTTTGATTCTTAATGAATTGGATATTTGTCATGTTTAGAAAAATAAGGCACAAAGATAGGAAAATGAAGTGAAAAATGGAAAGTGAAAAGTGAAAAGATTTCCACACCACTAAAAAAGGCTTTCCCCCAAGGGAAAGCCTTTCTGTATGCTTTGTTCTTTTATTCAAAACGGGTAATTCCGTACTTCTGTGCTTCCGCCTTTACCTTGGGAGCGAGTTGCTTAAGGTTGGCGATACGTGATTCGTTAGAAGGGTGGGTACTAAGAAGCGAATTAGAACTTCCTCCTCCTGAGGCTGCACTCATGCGTTCCCAGAGCTTGTAGCCCTCATCAGGATCATAACCTGCCAACGCCATAATTTGGAGACCTATGGAATCAGCTTCTGTCTCGTGGCTTCTGCTAAAGGGAAGCATAACCCCAACTTGAGTACCTAAGCCATAAGCGGTATTGAACTCATTGAGATATTTGCTATTGCTCAGCAATACATTCCCCGCTAAGGCACCTATCTGTTGGATAGTTGAAGCACTCATACGCTGTGCTCCATGGTCGGCCAAGGCGTGTGCTACCTCGTGCCCCATGATTACCGCTATACCGCGTTCATTCTTAGCTATAGGGAGGATACCTGTGTAGAATACAATCTTACCCCCAGGCATACACCAAGCGTTGAGTTCCTTGCTCTCTACCAAGTTGTATTCCCAACGATAATCCTTCAGGTAATCCTTATATCCATTTCTCTCCAACCAAAGCTGGGAGGCCTTGGCAATACGCTCCCCTACACGCTTGATCATCTCCGCCTCAGGAGTTCCCTTGATTACTTTGTTAGAAGAGAGGAACTGATTATACTCACTAAATGAAGTAGGAAAGAGTGAGCTATTGGACATGAAGTTCAGTGTACTCTTTCCTGTAAAGGGATTGGTCTTACAAGCAGTAAGTGCTAATAACAGACCTATACATAATATTTTTTTCATCTTTTATTTTTTAAATAATGGGGCAAAGATACAGCTTTTTTCCATATTAGCAAAAAAACAGCCTACCCTATTTTGGGTAGGCTATTCTTAATAAATAGACTTAAGGATTCTCTCCTGAGTGTCTTACCACTTGATATTCTTAAGAAGGTCAATTTGAGCCTTCACAGATTCAGAATTAGGATTCTTTTTAAGCAAATCTTCCTTGATTTTCAAGCCATCTTCAGATACTTTGCGTAAAAGTTTCTTTTCATCTTCGCTAAACCAACCAAATACATTACCAAGAGTCTTGGCTGCCTTCTTAGTAAGCTCTGTATTGTCAGTGCTCATAAGCCAATTGAATCCTTCCTTGATAGGAGCTTGATACTGTTCTGGATATAGTGGATAATAGATCACCTTATCAAGCAATATAGGCAAATATTTTTCATCTTTGCTCTTTAATATATAAGGATAGAAAGTCATAAATTGCTCAAAGTTGAGGCTCTTTAGATCAATTTTATCAATATATTGGCTTGCTAGAGAAGGATCTAAAGCTACCAAACCAGATGCTGCCGCTACCTTAATGGAACGAGAAGGAATTTTTACAGCATTTTCGAATAAAGATTTGTATCTAGCATCTCTTAGATAAGAAAGTTGTGTAATAGCCGCAGCTTTTACCAAGTTTTCTGGATCATTGTTAGCCAAATTCTCTACTATAGGTGCCCATTGGTTTGCATTACTTTGTCTCAATCCTTGGATAGCCTTGATACGCAAGCGGAAGAAAGGATCCCTAAGTGCTGCGATAAGTATTTCGCTATTGTTGTTAGTTATAGCATATTCAACTGCTTGGTTACGGCTCTTGTAATCATTAGCCCTATTGTATTGGAATAGATATTGTTCAGCTGTTTTATAAGGTGCTTCATCACCTACGATAAGTCCACGAGGATCCACATCGATAAGGCTGTAATTGGGAGACACTTTAAAGCGGAACTCGTTCTTAGGTTTGGCACTTACCCATACCTCTTTACGTTCGTATTTGCCACCATCATATATATCCACTTCCAATGGGAATTGGAATGGTAATTTTTCGTCTTGACCAATTTCAAGTACTGCTTCACCCTTGGCACTGTCATAGGTAATTTTAGGGGTCATTACCACATTTCCATAGTTAAAATACCATTGGTTAAAGAACCAGTTAAGGTCTCGACCACTTACTGCTTCAAAAGCTAAACGCAACTGATGCGCTTCCCCTGTTCCAAACTTATTATCCTTGAGATACTTAGACATTCCTTCAAAGAAAGCTTTGTCACCCAAATAGTTACGAAGCATATGAAGGATACCTCCTCCTTTGTTATAGGATACTGCATCGAACATATCATCGGCCTTTTCATAATCAAAACGCACTAAGTGCTTGTGGTATGAGCCACTATTCTTATAGCCTGAGATATCTCTGCCAAGGTGATAGTCTGCATAATCTTTTCCATATTTGTGTTCGAGCCAAAGGTACTCAGAATAGTTAGCAAAGGACTCATTCACCGTAAGGTTCGCCCAGCTTTCAGCTGTTACCAAATCTCCGAACCAGTGGTGGAATAGCTCATGAGCTACTACAGACTCCCATTTGTTTTCATCGTTAAGTGACTCGGCTGTTTGTTGAGCCATAGAACTGTGAAGCGTAGCGGTAGTGTTTTCCATGGCACCACTTACATATTCTTGTGCTGTAATCTGATCATAAGTAGGCCAAGGATAATCACAGTTCAAGAGTGTAGAGAAGAACTCCATCATCTCACCTGTTTTTCCAAAGATTCTCTTGGCTACATCGGCATATTCATGCTCTACATAGTAAGTCAAAGGCACTTTTCCTCTCCAAGGTTTGTCTTTGATTTGCGCATATTCGCCCGCACCTAGGAAGAATAAGTAAGGCGCATGTTTTTGCTTGAATAGCCAATAATCGGTGCGTTGTCCTTTTCCATCTTTTTTTGAAGAAGTAAGTACCCCGTTGGAAAGCGTGATAAAGCGCTCAGGTACTGTAATGTAGATTTCTTGAGAAGATTTTTGGTTGGTTTCGTCAATAGTGGGGAACCAAGTAGAGTTAGATCTTGTTTCACCTTGTGTCCAGATCTCAATAGGTCTGTTTTTGTCCTCCTTAGTAGGATTGATAAAGAAGAGCCCCTTAGCATCGTTGATTGCTTGACCGCCTTCTTTTCCTACTTTCTCAGGTTGGGAAGTATACTTGATATAAACAGTGTATTTTTCTCCACGTTGGTAAGTCTTGTCCAATTGAATGGTAAGTTTATCATTAGCATATTTGTAAGAAAGGGAACGACCTATATTTCCTTTCTTATCGCAGAGATTCACGCTATGGATAAGCATTGCTTGCGCATCCAAAACCAAAGAATCTGTTGGATAGAAGTAAGGCGCTGCTGTAAGCCATTCCTCCCCATAGAGTTCTCTTTTCTCTAAGCTAAAAGAAACACGCAACTTAGTGTGGTCAAGAGCGTTGTACTTAGTAGCTTCCGCGTGATAAACTTTTTCTCTTCCCGAAGTCTCGGTCTGTGCTGTAGCCACCCCCATAGAGGTAGCCAGCATGGCTAGTAATAGATATTTTCGTATCATATATCAAAAATAAATTAAATATATTTCTATCTCTAACTCATCTCCTTGGATGATAGGTGTTTATCACTTGTGATAGATAAGAATGTTCCACATGGGTATATATCTCAGTGGTAGTGATACTCTCATGCCCTAGCATAAGTTGTATTGCCCTAAGGTTCGCCCCATTCTCCAACAAATGAGTGGCAAATGAGTGCCTAAAGGTATGTGGGCTTATATGCTTGGTAAGACCAATAGCCTCGGCAGCCTGCTTTATAATAGTAAATATCATCGCACGGGTGAGTTGCTTACCACGACGATTAAGGAACACTATATCTGAAAATTCTTTCACCTCTGGTACCTTCTTACGCTGATGTTGTACATAATTATTAATCTCCTTTTGAGTATGTGTACTTATAGGTACCAATCGCTGCTTGTTTCCCTTACCTAATACCCGAATAAAGCCTTCCTCAAAGAACAAATCAGACAAATGCAAATTCACCAACTCCGATACTCGCAAACCACAGCCATAAAGGGTTTCTATAATCGCCCTATTGCGATGTCCTTCATCCGTAGAGAGGTCAATACCTGCAATGAGACTATCGATTTCCTCCACCGAAAGTGTATCGGGAAGTTTCATGCCGAATCTCGGGGTATCAATATACTCCATAGGGTAATCCTCACGATAGTTTTCAAGCATGAGATACTTAAAAAAACTCTTCAGAGAGGATATAAGCCTTGATTGTGAGCGTGCCTTAAGCTCTTTACCTGCTTCATAGACAAAAGTACGGAGAGTCTCTGCTGTAATAGTTGCAGGAGACTCCATGACCTCATGAGTAGAAATAAAACGTATAAGTTTCTCTATATCAAGCAAATAAGAAATAACAGAGTTTGGAGACATACCTCGCTCTATCTTCAAATAATACTCAAAATCTTTTAAAACTTGTTCCCACATATTATAAAAGCAAAAATACGAATTATTAATCAAAACGACTAATAATTCGTAATATTTTTTTGAGCGATTATTGAAAAGTGAATAGAGAAAAATAACTATTCACTTTTCATTATTCACTTAATTAAGATTCGCAGGAGCTGCAGTTGACAAAGTTCATAATCATTTCTTTGGCGACTGACTGGCTACGTTGGTAGTAAAGGCTCTTTACACCTAGTTTCCACGCCTCTATAATCACCTTATTAACATCTCTTACGGGCATTGTAGGTGGTATATTGAGGTTTAAGCTCTGAGACTGGTCAATATATTGTTGGCGTTGTGCAGCCTGAGAGATAATCTCCATAGGAGAAATTTCCTTAAAGGTTTTAAATACATTCTTCTCCTCTTGAGTAAGTTCTTGTAAGTGTTGTACAGAACCATCAGAGAGACGGATACTACGCCAGATATCCTCGTTATTGATACCCTTCTCGTCCAAAAGCTGAGTAAGATATTTGTTCTTACGCATAAAATTACCTTTGGAAAGCCCCACCTTGTAATAATTACTAGAGAAAGGCTCAATCCCTGGTGATACTTGTCCTAATATAGCCGAACTTGAAGTTGTAGGAGCTATAGCCATAGTAGTTGCATTTCGCCTGCCATAACCCTTAAGCAATTCAGGCTCTCCATAGATGTGTGCTAACTCATGAGTAGCTTTCTCTGCCTCACTCTGAATGTGTTGGAAAGCTCTAGCATTGAACTGAGTGGCCTCAAAGCTCTCAAAAGGTATCATGTTCTTTTGTAAGTAAGAGTGATAACCCAATACCCCTAAGCCAACAGCTCTGTGACGTATCGCAAAATTACGAGCTGATTGTAGGTAATAGTTGCCCTTGGTCTTCTCAATAAACTCAGAAAGTACTGCATCAAGGAAGAAAATAGCTAACTTCACTGCTTTGGTATCCTTCCATTCGTCAAAAAGCTCCAAATTCATAGAAGAAAGACAGCAGATAAAAGACTCTTCTTCACTGGAAGGAAGCATAATTTCACTACACAAATTGCTAGAGTGAATGAACATGTTATTATCCTTATACACCTGGGGACGCTTGCGATTAACGTTATCGGTAAAGAAGATATAAGGTAAGCCCTTCTGTTGGCGGGACTCTAAGACTCTTGCCCAGAGTTTACGTTTGTCAGGATCTCCCTCAATCATTTCCTGCATCCAATAATCAGGCACACATACTCCAAAAAATAGATTCTGAATATGGTAGCCCGTATCCTTGATAAGAAGGAACTCCTCAGCATCAGGATGATCTATATCCAAATAAGCAGCAAAAGCACCACGACGTACCCCTCCTTGGGAAACTACATCCATGGCTGAGTCAAAGAGCTTCATAAAACTCACTGCACCACTGGATTTTCCGTTGTCCGTAACGGCAGATCCTCTATGACGCAATTCTCCAAAATAGCCAGAGGTACCCCCACCTATCTTAGTCTGCATGATTACCTCTCCTAGCTTATGAGTAATTCCCTCTATACTATCGGGAATATGTACATTAAAACAAGAGATAGGCAAGCCCCTTTCAGTTCCCATATTTGCCCATATAGGAGAGGAGAAACTTATCCATCCTTTGGTAATCATTTCCTTAAAAGCAGGCTGCAATTCAGGCTTATACAATCGCTTAGCAGCAGCAGCTGTAATACGATCTATGGCACCCTCTACACTCTCTCCTTTGAGCAGATACCCACGATTGAGGATTTGTTCTGATTCTTCATTAAGCCACCAAATTTGATTTTCTTGGTTCATTATTTTGTTTCCTTTCTTATTAGTTATATATCATTCTGCAAAAAGTTTGCGGGCGCAAAGTTATAAAATAAACTCCAAAGCACAAAAAAGATTTAACACTGTCTTTTTATCCTTACCTAGCAATTCAATGTATATCTGACTTGTAGGAAAAGAACACTCATCGAGATTAACAATAGTTTAAGGGAAGTACTTTTTAGAGGCTTCCCATAGCTCATTCATCTGCTCAAGAGAAAGATCTGTAATCTCTCTGCCTTGTCCTTTAGCGCTTTCTTCTAAGAATTTAAAGCGTTGTATAAACTTCTCATTGGTTAGGGATAAAGCATTCTCTGGGTTTATTCCTAAGAAACGTGCATAATTCACCAAACTAAAAAAGACATCTCCCATTTCTTTTTCAGCCAAGACAAGATCATTCTTCTGCACTTCCCGATCAAGTTCCTCTACTTCTTCCTTGAACTTCTCCCAAACATCTCTTCTATGTCGCCAATCAAAGCCTACGCCTGCCACCTTTTCCTGTATGCGATAGGCTTTCACGAGAGATGGCAGACTCTTGGGTACTCCAGAAAGTACTCCTTTGCTTCCCTTTTGTAGTTTTATCTTTTCCCAATTCTGCTTGACTTGCTCTTCATTCTCCACAGATATATCTCCGTAAATATGTGGGTGCCTTTCTATGAGCTTATCACAAATAGCATTGATAACATCCTCTATATCAAAGTATTGTGTTTCACTTGCTATCTTTGCATAGAAAACAATATGAAGAAGTATATCACCCAATTCCTTTTTAATCTCTTGAGTGTTTTCCTCTAAGATAGCATCGGTAAGTTCATATAACTCCTCTATGGTCAGCGGACGGAGCGTTTGCATGGTTTGCTTTCTATCCCAAGGACATTTTTCTCGTAGGTCATCCATGATATCCAACAGGCGAGCAAAAGCCTCCAATTGTTTTTGTCTATTTTCTTTCATATTTATTCCTTATTAGTGAGCATGAAAAAAGGTTATCCTTCAAGAAAGAATAACCTTTTTTAGCATATGTCAAATTAAAGTAAATTATTATGGATAATAAGTGATTTCTCTTTCTAAGAAACTTTTAGGAAACTGATTGATGGATTCAATACGCTCTATCCAATTCCCATTATTATCAAACTTATATGTATAAGATCTCTCTTCTAAGAAGACACCCTTACCATCATAATACCTGATTTCTTTTTCATTCCCCTTGTCATCATAAGTGATTACACTACGTCTTGAAAGTGAATTGTCACCATTATAGATTTCTACTTCAGAGATTCTTCCATTTTTATCATACTTGTATGAAGTACAATTATCTACTTTAGTTTCAGAGGCAGTATACTGACACATTCTAGCCAACTTACCAAGCTTATCATACTCATAGGTATATTTAGACCCAAAAGACTTATCTTTCTTAATCCATGTTTCCTCAATCATACGTCCCTTGTCATCATTCTTATATAGGTAAGAATCATTAAGTTCACCTGTAGGACTATAACTATTATAAGCACTTTTAGCACCCTTGTTATCATATACATATAGGAACTTCATTTGTAGCTTCCCATAAGAGTTGTAGAGATCTCGAGAAATACGCTTGCCCTTATCATCATATTTGTAGATTACCTTTTGGGAGAGCTGTCCTACTTTGTTATAAGTATTATTCTCAGCTTTATAACCTTGTTCATCAAAAACGATAACTACATCGCCTCTCCAGAATTCTTGTTTATCACCTTTGGTAATCTTTCCAAAATAATCCACTAACTTATAAGGAGTTATCTTAAAAGTTTTTACCTTTCCCAAAAGGTTCATTTCCTTTAAATTATTTTTACTTTCACGGGTATTGCTACCTACTTGAGCAATTGCTTGCATTCCAGTTACCAGCAATAGTAACAGAAAAATTTTTCTTCTCATTTTGCTTATAGTATTTGTAGTTTTTACATGGTTGCAAAAATACATATTTTTTTCTATTTTAAAAGAAACACTTTAAAAAAGTTATTAACAACACTAACTTCTTTTCTATTTTTTAGAATTCAAACGATTATAAATTAATTAGTTATTATCAATTGTTTGCTCTATAGAAAATATGCCTTGCACTTTATTTATTTTGAGAATTATCCTGTTGTTGCTGTTGCTGTTGTACAGGATTTGTTCCAATAGGTTGTTGTACAGGGGCAGGTGTTTTAACCCCATCAAATATACTACCACCTTGTGCCTCACCACGATTGTTGCTAAGGATAAGGTTACTAATTAGGGAAAGTACGATAAGAGATACACCTAAAGTCCAAGTACTTGTATTGAGAAAATCACCTGTTTTCTTAACCCCTCCTATCACTTGGGCGTTTCCTCCAAAAGCTGAAGAAAGTCCACCACTTTTAGGTTGTTGTACCATGATCACCAAGACCAACAAAAAGGATACTAATAGGATAATTCCTAAAACAATGTTGAATGCTAACATAATATAATTTATTTATTTTGTTGTAATTTTCTAATTATTGAAATTTGCTCAGCAAAATAAGCACTTTTGGCGGGATTTTTGAGCATTAATATTTGATAAGCTTGAATAGCTTCTGTATACTTTCCTTGTTCCAAATACACTTTGGCCAAGGTTTCTGTCATGAACTGTCGACCTATATCTTTTTTCTCTACAATCTCTATATTGCTTGGGGTGTCATCATCTTTACTCACCTCAATCTTAGGATTGGCTTCCAAGAACTTATCAATAAGATCAAATTTCTTAGCTCTAGCATCACCCTCTTCAAAAATATTTTTATCCACAAAAGGCAGGTCAATAGTAGTTGCCGTTTTGGTGGTTCTTCTATCAATAGGTTTGTAGCGCGTTACCTGTAGCCAAGTAGCAAAAGACTGCTTATCATTAGGCTGAAAATCTATAGGCTTGCCCATATGAAGTGCCTCCTTCTGTTGTTGCTCAGAGGATGAAATAGCATCCTTTGATGTCTGACTTTGTTCAACCGTATGAGTTACAGGATAAAATTCCTTCTTCTCAAAGACATCTCCACTGACATAAGTAGTAAATTCTGAAGGAATTGCCTCATCAACATAAGCCTTAGGCATCTCTTCCTTTTTAAGAACATTTTTCTTATCCTTAAACCCAGTAGAGGTAATAAAATCAAACAACAAAGTCCTATTGCCTATATGAGCTGCTGTTATCTTCAATTCCTTGTTATAACGATAGCTCTCTTGGGCATATAATATTTTCAGATAAATAGCCTTTACTACTTGAAAGTAAGGATATTCATGTATAATATTCTCTAACTCATATACCTGCGAAAGTGTGATATGATTAGGTTGTTTCAAAATAAGAGATAAATCAGTCGCTGTCATTACCAATTAGCTAAGGAAGCGTTGAAAATATCCTGTCCTATGCGTTCGAATATAGCTTCAAAGGCACTACTCTTAACTGAGCTAAGCTGTGCGTTGGCTGGAAAATCATAATAATGAGAGAACTGCCTTTCAAAATCCTTTTCCGAGTCCTTGGTATTGGTAAAGCGTACATTAATGGTTACCGAAAGACGGTTCTGTGCAGCTTGTTGCTGGGCATTAGCTGCCATAGGGGCAATAGTAAAACTGGTAATTTCCCCCTCATATACCAAGTCTCCATTGGTAGAGGTTAGGGAAAGATTCGTCTGGTTATTGATCAAATCCTGCAAATAGAATGTAAAATCCCTATCCATACCAGGCTCAATAAGGGGTGCCCTATTTTGAAAAAAATTCACCTGAAAGGTCTTTGCATCTCCCGTACTTCCTCCTGTAAAGTTATAAATTCCACAAGAGGATAAGCAGCAGCAAACACAGAGAAATATGACTATCCTTTTCAACAAAAAATTTTTGGCAAAAGTACAACTATATTTTAAATAAAAAAAATTTTTTTCATATCTTTGCCGAAAAAATTTACCCTTTATGTCTTCTACCGAAAAAAACACCTCTTACACCGATACTCCAGTGGAGCTTACTCTTGAACTTAAGCGATTGGAAAAGGTTAAAAATCCCTTGAAAATGCTCAAAGAAATGAGCCTTTTGGGCGTTAGCTATGGAGTGAAATCTGTAAGGAATATAGTGCTGGTTGTCATTGTAAATTTTATTTTTCTTCTGGTGGGTATATACCTACTTTTCAGTGGTAGCTTCACTTATAAAAAAGAATTTTTCCTACAACTTATGATAGGAGTAGGTGTACTTTTCGTCTTTATCGCTATCAAAAAAGTACTTGAGTCACTCAAGTTAGAATACTCATTCTATCTTTTCAATCAGTTCAAGACTTATATTCATAAGATCTTTGAAGCTATTTTCAAAAAAACGGAAGATACAGCTGAAAAAGTAGTTAGCAAGAAGCAGCTCAATGAAATTTTCCATCGTTTTATCCCCAAAATTCCAAAGGCTTTTCAAAAACCATTACTTTTTGTCCTTTCCTTCACCCCTATGGTAGGTTTTGTAGCCGATATATATGCTACCGACAATCTCAATTCTCATGAGAAGCAAAGTGATGCCCTCTATGAAAAAGTAAAACTCTATTTAGAGAATAGTGTAAAAGAAAAGCGCGGCAGTTATTGGCTTATTTGGGTACTACTTATAAATGGCCTTTTACAAGGGGTTTTACTCTATTGGTTACGCTAAAAGAACTAACATGACAGACAAAAAACTCCCGTCCCTCCTGGGAGGGGCTATGATTATTGCAGGTACCGCTATTGGAGCAGGAATGCTGGCTAACCCTACCTCTACGGCAGGCATATGGTTTGTAGGCTCGGTAGGAGTACTTATCTATACCTGGTTCTGTATGACTACCTCCGGACTTATGCTCTTGGAGGCCAATCTACACTATCCCACAGGCGCCAGTTTTGACACTATTGTTAACAACCTACTAGGTAAGCATTGGAACATAATCAATGGACTTTCGGTGGCTTTTGTGTTGTATATACTGACCTATGCTTACATTACCTCTGGGGGGAGCATCACTGAAAATGCCATCAATAGCTTAGGGATCATAAAGATATCTAGGAGTATGGGTTCTTTGCTTTTCTGCTTGGTGCTTGCCATTTTTGTATGGTTCTCTACCAAGGCTGTGGATAGGCTAAGCACTATACTTATCGGAGGTATGATTATCTCTTTCTTTCTCTCTACTACAGGACTACTCACTTCTGTAAATGGAGCTACCCTACTAGACAACCAAGACGCCAATGCTCCTGCACACCTTCCCTACTTGCTGAGTGCACTGCCTGTGTGCTTAGTCTCTTTTGGTTTTCATGGCAATGTACCCAGCTTAGTAAAATACTATAACCGAGACGGTCAAAAGGTAATGCAATCTATCTTTATAGGCACCTTCTTAGCGCTCTTTATCTATATATTATGGCAAATGGCTGTACAAGGAAACCTACCACGTAAGGAATTTGCCCCTGTCATTGCCAAGGGAGGGGATGTAGCCGCTCTTCTGGATGCACTAAGTAGCTATATCAATATTAATTATATAGAAATTGCCCTGAATTTCTTTGCCTATATGGCTATTGCTAGTTCTTTCTTGGGAGTAACCTTAGGACTTTTTGATTATATAGCTGACTTATTGAAATTCTCTGATACCCCTTGGGGACGCGCTAAGACCGCTTTAGTCACTTTCGCTCCTCCCCTACTGCTCAGTCTACAATTTCCTTATGGTTTTGTAGCTGCTATTGGTTATGCAGGATTGGCCGCCACTCTATGGGCTGCTATTGTCCCCGCCCTATTGGTGAGAGCCAGTCGCAAAAAATTCCCTCATGCAACCTATAAGGTATATGGAGGAAATGGAATGATTTATTTCATCATCATCTTTGGTTTACTGAATATATTTACCCAAATAGGAATACAGCTAGGATGGATAGCAAGTTTCAGAGGTGAATAGCCAATGATATTATGTATTACCATTCCCCCCTTACTCTCTTGAATTCTATACCCCTTTAAATACTTATAACTTTCAAATAATGAACAAACAAAAACTTCCTTCCCTATTATGGGGATCTATGATTATTGCGGGAACTGCTATTGGAGCGGGGATGCTAGCCAATCCAACCTCTATGTCAGGCATCTGGTTTTTGGGTTCGGTAGTCATGCTACTCTTCACTTGGTTCTATACGGTAGTGGCAGGGCTTATGCTTTTGGAAGCCAACCTTCATTTTCCTGAAGGCTCCAACTTCAACACTATGGTAACTCAGCTCTTAGGCAAAGGCTGGAATATTGCCAATGGTCTTGCGGTAACTTTCACCCTCTATATACTCACCTACGCGTATATCACCTCTGGAGGAGGGATTACTGAAAATCTTTTGCAACAATTTGTTCCACAATTAGGAGTTAGTCACAGTGGAAGTTCTATTCTCTTCTGCTTTGCATTGGCTTTGTTTGTCAGTATCTCCACCAAGGCTGTCAGCCGATTAAGTACCATCCTCATTGGAGGAATGATTATAGCCTTTTTACTCTCTACAACAGGCCTATTAAGCTCTATGAAGACCTCTGTTCTATTCGACACCACAGCACAAGAGGATCCCTCCTATATTCTCTACCTACTTTCAGCCCTACCTATGTGCTTGGTGTCCTTTGGTTATCATGTATGTTTGCCCAGCTTGGTAAGCTACTATCACAAAAACAGCCAACTTGTTATAAAATCCATTCTCATAGGTACAGGAATAGCTTTATTCATATATGTACTATGGCAAATGGCTGTACAAGGGAACCTTCCTCGAGAAGCCTTTGCTCCCGTAATTGCCAAAGGAGGCGATGTAGCAGCACTTCTGAATGCCCTAAGTGCTTACATACCAACCCAGACCATTAGCGTTATCCTTGATTTCTTTGCTTATATGGCTATTGCCAGTTCTTTCTTAGGAGTAACCTTAGGACTTTTTGATTATATCGCTGATTTGTTCCATTTTCGCAATAGCTTATGGGGAAGGACAAAAACTACCTTAATCACCTTCCTACCCCCTTTACTGATGAGTCTTCTTTACCCTTATGGGTTTGTAACCGCGATTGCCTATGCAGGGGTTGCTGTGAGTTTCTCCTCCATAATGATTTCCGCTCTAATGGTTCGCACCAGTAGAAAGAAGTTTCCTCAGGCAACTACCTATCGTACCTTTGGTGGGAATCCCCTCATTTATTTTATGATTGCTATGGGAGTGCTAAATATTGTAGTACAATTAGTGGTAAGTCGTCAATGATTAGACTTCATACAGTGATAAACAACAGCTTAAACCAAAGAAACAAACTTAACTTCTAAATTAAGAATGAACAAACAAAAACTCCCTTCCCTATTAGGAGGATCAATGATTATTGCAGGAACTGCTATAGGAGCAGGGATGCTTGCCAATCCTACTGCCATGTCAGGAATATGGTTCACGGGTTCGGTACTCCTATTCCTATTTATTTGGGGTATAACCACCCTATCGGCCTTGATGCTCTTAGAGGCCAATCTGCACTTTGAGAAAGGTGCCAATTTTGATACCATCACTACCCAACTATTGGGAAGAGGCTGGAATGTCCTCAATGGTATCTCGGTGGCTTTCACCCTATACATACTCACCTATGCCTATATCACTTCAGGAGGAAGTATTACCGAAAGCCTGTTCCAAAGGTTTGCCCCTCATCTTCCTATCAATCACACCTTTGCTGCCTTGCTTTTCTGCTTGGCTTTAGCTCTTTTTGTCAGTATCTCCACCAAAGCAGTAGATCGGATAAGTACCATTCTCATTGGAGGAATGGTCATTGCCTTTTTTCTCTCCACCACAGGGCTACTTACCTCCGCCAAAAGCGATATCTTACTCAATGAGGTAGCACAAGGCAACACTACCTATCTCCCCTACCTGCTTTCAGCCATTCCTACCTGCTTGGTTTCTTTCGGATATCATATCTGCGTGCCTACCTTGGTGAATTACTATAACAAAAATGGTAAAAAAGTCATGTATGCCGTGCTTATAGGTTCGCTTTTGGCGCTACTAATCTACATTTCTTGGCAAATAGCTGTACAAGGAAACTTACCAAGATCTGAATTTGCTCCTATCATTGCTAAGAATGGAGATGTAGCTACCCTATTAATAGCCTTGAACAAATATATTCCTACACAATCCATAAGTGTATTACTTGATTTCTTTGCTTATATGGCTATTGCTAGCTCTTTCTTAGGGGTAACCTTAGGACTATTTGATTATATTTCAGACGTGTTCAAGTTCGGCAATCACCTATGGGGAAGAATAAAAACGGCCTTAGTTACTTTCCTTCCCCCTTTACTAATGAGCCTACTTTATCCTTATGGATTTGTAACAGCTATCGGTTATGCAGGACTTGCTGTAAGTATTTGGATGATTATCATTCCCGCTCTTTTGGTACGTGCCAGCAGGAAGAAATTTACCCAAAGTAATTATAAAGTATTTGGTGGGAAGTGGTTAATTTACTTAGTTGTAGTCTTCGGACTACTCAACATTTTCTGTTATATAGCAGGGCAAATGGGCTGGATTCCTATCTTTAAAGGAGAAAATAATAAGCAACTTTTATCACTCAGCATCATGGAAGAAGATTATTCTATATATGCCTATTCGGGCTTGATCTTTACCTTTTTTGAAAGCCTTTTCCTAACCCACCTATTTATCAAGAAACACCGATTCATTTGGTTTGCTGTGCTTAACTGGGTTTTATGTGTTACATTCTCTCGTATTGCCTGGGACGATTTCTATTGGGAAGTATGGATTGAAAATCCTTGGGACTATAGTGCTCGATTAGAATATTTTATACAAGGATTCGTTTATATAAATATTTTCCCTCTACAGCACATCTTATTGCTTATTGCTGTATTTCTGATTATAAGGAAGTTAGTTTTAAAAGTTTTAAACTATGTTAGAAAAAGCCATACAAATAGCCCTTGAAGCACATAAAGGGCAAACTGATAAAGCAGGAGCACCCTATCTATTGCACCTTATCCGTGTAATGAATGCAGGCCAAACTGAAAATGAAAAAATTTGCGGTATCTTACACGATTTAGTAGAAGATACACCTTGGACTTTTGAAGACCTTAGAAGAGAGGGGTTTTCAGAAGAAGTGATCAGAGCTTTAGTGTGTGTAACCAAACAACCCGATGAGCCGTACCAACATTTTATAGCACGTATCAAGAAAAACCCCTTAGCTACTAAAGTCAAAATCAATGACTTAAAAGATAATATGGATATTACAAGGCTGACCTTTATCACAGAGGAAGATACACAACGATTGAATAAATATCTAAAGGCTTATCATTATCTTTTGGACAATAAAAAACTACCTTGAATATTTTAACTTTCAAGGTAGTTAGTGAGCTTCGGGATACTATACCGCTATTACGCTCTGGTGGGCAATGCCCTATAAAAATAACACTTTTAAAGGTGAAAGCTCGGCTTAACAACTATCACATGCGTATAGTATTGCATTCCCGCTCTCTGGTGGGATACCCCAAAAACTTTAAAACTATTATCTATACAACAAAAGTACAACTTTATTTCTAAACAGCAAAGATTTTAACAAAAGCTCCCATTAAGAGACTTTAAATGGAAAAATCAACTTATTAGATAAATAGGAGCTTCAGTCTTTAGTATTAATTTTGTCTCTTACTCTACTTAACATCTAAGAATACTAAGGGGGCAATCATCATAAAATGACTGCCCCCAAGGTATTGCAAATCCGCAGAATTGCAATGCAAAGATACGAAATGTTTTCTAAATACCTATTAAAAAAAAATTAACATTAAAGGCATACAAGCCGTTTACCTTGCCGTTTTGGTGAAATTACAAACGAAATTTTAGCCTTAAAACAGTTGTAACACATTGATTGAAAGAGTGTTACACTTAGTGACCGCGAGAGGCTTCGAACCCCTAACCCTCAGAGCCGAAATCTGATATTCTATCCAGTTGAACTACGCGGCCTTTTGTGAAATGATAAATATATTATGACAATACTTTCTTAACTACAGCAGCTATAAGCTTACCATCGGCCTTGCCTGCAAGCTCTTTGTTAGCCTCGCTGATTACCTTACCCATCTCTTTCATACTTGAAGCTCCCACACGGGCTACAATTTCCTTAATAATAGCCTCCACTTTCTCCTCGGAAAGTTGCTCAGGGAGAAACTTAGCTATAATTTCTGCCTGTGCCAATTCTGGATCAGCCAAATCCTCTCTACCTTGTTTCTGATAAAGGTCAGCACTCTCCTTACGCTGTTTTACAAGACGTTGTAAGAGCTTTATTTCATCTTCTTCTGAAAGGGAATCTCCTGCCTTAGCTTCTGTTTTAGCCAGTAATATAGCTGATTTTACAGCTCGTAAGGACTCCAAAGCAATGGTATCTTTGGCTTTCATAGCCTCCTTAAGGGCTTCCATTATTTTTGCTTCTAAACTCATTGTAAAATTTTTGTAAATACAATCTAGCACTATTACAGGTGCAAAGTTACATCTTTTTTCGAAACTAAGAAAATATTTTTTATTTTTGTTCTAGGTAAAAACAAGTTTGTAATTCTTTCCAATTCTAATATTTTTTGTACCTTTGCCGCACAACACTAAGAACATAGTTCTAGAAAATTGCAAGATTTGATTTACCAATTAAAATGACTCAACAAAAAACCAAAAATACCGATATTTCTATCCTACGGAAACTTTTCTCATATGCCAAACCCTATAAATGGACCTTTACATTAGTGTCTTTTTTGGCTATATTTATCTCTGGGGCAAGTTCTTTAAGAGCCTATATATCCAAGGAAATCATCAATAACTACATAGTACCCAAAGACTATAATGGCTTATTATACGCAAGTATGCTACTGGTGGCTATACTAATCTCAGAGATCATTTCCCAGATTTCGTTTGCTTACTATTCTGGTTGGATAGGGCAAGCGGTCATCTATGATATTCGCAAAAAACTATTTTCCCTCATGCTTCGCTTCAATATGAAGTACCATAACCAATCCTCAGTAGGAGTACTTATCACTCGTGCGGTAAATGATTTGGAGCGTATTGGGGAGATCTTCAGTGCAGGACTCTTTGAGATCATCTCAGATGTACTCAAGATGACCTTAATCATGTCACTTATGTTACTAACAGACTGGAAGTTGTCTCTACTCACCTTTCTCACCTTACCTATTATTATATATGCTACTCATGTATTCCAAAAAGCGAGTAAGGCCGCCTTTACCGATATCCGGCGAGAGGTAGCCAACTTGAACTCTTTTGTACAAGAACGTATCAGTGGGATTAAGGTAGTACAACTCTTCAACCGAGAAGAGGAGGAATATAAAGCCTTTAAAGAAATTAATAAAAAACACGAAAAGGCGTGGTTAAGAAATATCCTCCAAAACTCAATCTACTTTCCTATTGCTGAAGTACTTAGTTCCTTGGCTATTGCTTTAGTCATTTGGTATGGAGGTCTACAAGTTGCCCACCATGAAATGGCGAGTTTAGGTGTGATATTCATGTTTGTCCAATTAGTACAAGAACTCTATCGCCCACTTCGACATATTGCTGACAAATTCACAGTATTGCAAATGGGTATGGTTGCCTCTGGTCGTGTGTTTGACATCATGGAAGAAAGCAAGGAAAGCCAAGAAGATTTCAGCAAGGGACATCACCGACAAATAGAAGGAGACATTCGTTTTGAGAACGTTACCTTTGCTTACAAAAAGGAAGAAGAAATCCTTCATGGGATCAGCTTCGAAGCCAAAAAAGGACAAACCATTGCCTTTGTCGGCGCTACAGGAGCAGGAAAATCTACTGTAATACAATTACTTACAAGATTCTACCATATTACTTCAGGACAGATATTAATCGATGGAATAAACTGTGATGATTACAATTTAGAGAGCTATCGCCAGCAAATAGGTGTTGTCCTCCAAGATGTATTCTTATTTGCCAACAGTATCTATTACAATATCACCTTAGGAGACGAACGTATTACTTTAGAACAAGTAAAAGAAGCCGCCAAAGAGATTGGTATACATGACTTTATAGAGCAGTTGCCCAACGGCTATTTCTTCGATGTAAAAGAGCGCGGAGCCGTGCTTTCAGCTGGTCAACGCCAACTCATCTCTTTCCTTCGTGCTTATGTACACAAGCCAAAGATACTTATTCTTGACGAAGCTACCGCTTCAGTAGATTCCCATTCAGAAAAGCTCCTACAACAAGCCACTGAGAAAATCACCCAAGGACGTACCTCTATCGTTATCGCCCATAGGCTTTCTACCATACGCAAAGCAGATAAAATTATTGTAATGAACAAGGGAAATATAGTAGAAGAAGGCACTCATGATGAACTCCTTAGGATAACCAATGGATACTATAAGAATCTCTATGACATGCAGTTTGCCTCCTAAAAGGAGACACCTAATAAAATAATTTATAGAAAAAACACTTATTTTGGGGGTACTATCAATTTTTTATGTAAATTTGCCCCCTACTAACAATTACCAAACTAAAAACAATTATGACAAACATCAAAAAAATAGCTGTCCTCACCTCAGGAGGTGACGCACCAGGAATGAATGCCGCCATACGTTCAGTAGTACGTACTTGTGCCTACCATAATATAGCTGTATTAGGAGTATATCGAGGCTATCAAGGAATGATAGAAAATGACTTTACCCCTTTGGATGCCCGTAGTGTACGTAACCTTGTCAATCGTGGAGGTACCTTCCTCAAATCAGCTCGTTCTAAGGAATTTCGCACTCCTGAAGGGCGCAAGAAAGCCTATGAAAACCTTGTCGCTGCAGGTGCCGATGCCTTGGTAGTTATTGGAGGAGATGGATCCTTTACCGGTGCCCTACTCTTCAACCAAGAATTTGGATTTCCTGTAATGGGAATTCCAGGTACGATTGACAATGATATATATGGTACTACTTATACCCTTGGTTATGATACAGCTCTAAACACTGTAGTGGAGGCTATTGACAAAATTCGTGATACAGCTAGTTCCCACAATCGTATGTTTTTCATTGAAGTAATGGGACGCGATGCAGGCTTCCTTGCGCTCAACTCTGGTATAGGAGGAGGCGCTGAGAAAATCCTTATCCCTGAACAACATAGCACCTTGGAGGATTTGGTCAATGAGATTGCCATCAATCACAACAAAGGAAAGATGTCCAACATCATAGTGGTAGCTGAAGGATATACGACAGGACAAAATGTATATGAACTCAAAAAATATGTAGAGGCGCAAAATCCTGATTACGATATTCGAGTAACTGTATTGGGACACATTCAACGAGGCGGTGCTCCAACCTGCTTTGATCGTGTCTTGGCTAGCCGTATGGGTGTGAAAGCTGTGGAATCGCTTCTTGAAGGCAAGTCCAACTATATGGTAGGTATCAACAATGACAAAATAGACCTCACTCCACTGGAGAAAGCCATCAAAGGTGGTGAAAGCAAGCTCGATCCAGACCTTATCCGTATCGCAAAGATTATGAGTGTGTAGTCTCCAGATTTTCTTCAAAAAGATTTTTTATTAAATTATTTTTTTATAACTTTGTCTCACCAAATAGAATCATTTTTTAGATAATGAAAATAGCAGTTATTGGAACTGGTTATGTCGGTTTAGTATCAGGTACTTGTTTTGCCGAAATGGGAAATAAGGTTACTTGTGTAGATGTGAATAAAGAAAAGATTGAAAACCTTAAAAAAGGGATTATTCCCATCTATGAGCCTGGTTTAGAGACCATGGTACTTAGTAATATAGCTAATAAGAATTTGTTTTTTACTACAGAAATAAGTGAAGCTATCAAAGATGCTGAGATAGCCTTTATAGCAGTAGGTACTCCTATGGGAGATGATGGTTCTGCTGACTTACAGTATGTACTTTCTGTAGCTCAATCCATTGGAGAGACTATGCAGGGAAAACTTATTATTGTAGACAAATCCACAGTACCTGTAGGTACCGCAGATAAGGTACATACTACTGTGCAAAAAGCCTTGGATAAGCGAGGTGTTTCCTATGAATTTCATGTAGTATCGAACCCTGAGTTCCTCAAAGAAGGAAAAGCAATTCAAGATTTTATGAAGCCTGACCGAGTAGTAGTTGGTACTGATAGTGAGTATGCCTTAAATCAAATGAAAACTCTCTATGCACCTTTCTTTATGCAGCATGATGGCTTTATAGCAATGGATATTCGTTCGGCTGAGATGACCAAATATGCAGCTAATGCAATGTTAGCTACTAAAATTTCGTTTATGAATGAGATTGCTAATATCTGTGAACGTGTAGGTGCAGATGTAAATAAGGTTCGTCTAGGAATTGGTTCTGATACCCGTATAGGCTATAGCTTTATTTACCCAGGTTGTGGCTATGGGGGCTCTTGTTTTCCAAAAGATGTATTAGCCTTAAAAAAATTGGCTGAAGAAGTTAATTACAAAGCTGAACTTATTGAGTCAGTAGACAATGTAAATAACCGACAAAAATATGTCATCGCTCAAAAAGTGATAAAAAAATATGGTGAAAACCTTACAGGAAAAACTTTTGCTATATGGGGCTTATCTTTCAAACCTGAAACAGATGATATGCGGGAAGCTCCTGCTATCTACATTATCAAAGAACTCATAAAACGAGGTGCTAAAATACAAGCTTATGACCCTAAGGCTGTACATGAAGCTAAAGTGTGCTACTTGAAAGGAATTGATGTAACCTATGTAGAAAGTAAATATGATGCACTAAAAGGAGCAGATGCACTCCTACTTCTTACTGAATGGAAAGAATTCCGTGTTCCTGACTTTGAAGAAATTGGTAAATTATTAAACGAAAAAATTATTTTTGATGGTCGCAATCAATATAATGCTTTTGACCTACCCAATAAAGGATTTGAATACATACAAATAGGCGTTTAAGATATAGAAAAAAAATGAAAATATTAGTAACTGGAGGTGCAGGTTTTGTAGGGTCAAATCTATGTGAAACCTTAGCTAAAGATCCTGAAAATGAAGTCTATTCATTAGATAACTATTTTACAGGGAGTCGTGATAACCATGTGGAAGGAGTAACCTATATAGAAGGAAGTACAGAACATATCTTTGAACTCATTGACTTTGTTCCTGACCTTGTATATCACTTAGGTGAATACTCACGAGTAGAACAAAGTTTTGATGATATAGACAAAGTATTGTTATTCAACAAAATAGGAACTCTCAAAGTACTAGAATTTTGCCGTAAACACCGTTGTAAATTAGTATATGCGGGCAGCAGCACCAAATTTGGAGATGGAGGGATAGGAAAAGACCAAAGTCCCTATGCATGGAGTAAATCATCCAATACTGAACTAGTAAAGAACTATGGAAATTGGTATGAATTGGAGTATGCAATTGTATACTTCTATAATGTTTATGGCAAACGAGAAATATGTACTGGTAAATATGCTACACTGATAGCCCTATTTACTGAAAAAATGAAAAAAAGGGAACCCCTCACTGTAGTAAGCCCTGGAACACAACAACGTAATTTTACTCATATAGATGATATAGTATCGGGACTACTCATTGTTGGTGAAAAAGGTAATGGAGATGGTTATGGTATAGGAAGCCCTGAGACTTACACAGTCTTGGAAATCGCTAAATTGTTCGGCGGAGAAATAAAGATGCTACCTGAACGTAAAGGTAACCGTATGACTGCCGAAGTTATTACTCAAAAGACAGAGTCTCTTGGTTGGAAAGCTAAAAAACATATAAAAGAATTTATTGAAGAACTAAAAAATAATGAAAAATAAGATTAATTCATTATTAAAAATAATTAGGAATAATAAAAAGATAATTGAAAATTATTTTTTTATGACTTTATTATTGGTATTGAATTCTTATTTTGCATTATTAATATATCCTTACCTAATAAAAACTTTAGGGAAAGAATCTTATGGTATATATGTTTATGGTTTTACGATTGCTTCTTTCTTTACAACCTTTGTAAGTTTCGGTTTTGACATGACTGGACTTAGAAGTATTTCTAAAGTTCCCTTTTCTGTAAGAGATAAATCTCTTATTTTGTCAAAAGTTTTTACAGCAAAGTTGTATTTAGAGTTTATATCTATAGGTATATTTGCTATTCTAGTAAATATAATTCCATTATGGAGAGAAAATTCTTTAATTTATTGGATTTGCTTTTCTACTACTTTAGTGAATATATTTTTACCTGTTTGGTATTTTCAGGGTATACAAAAAATGAAAATTGTAACAATAATACAACTTTTATTAAAAATAGCCTCTCTACCTTTTATTTTCTATTATGTAAAAACATCATCTGATATTTTAATATATAGTATTATATCAAGTATTGTATCTGTAATAGGATCTTTTGTAGCATTTGCGTATATAATAAGGATTGACAAACTAAGATTATCAATTATTCCTTTTAAGGAAACTCTATCATATACAAAAGAATCTTTATATTTTTTCTATTCTAACGTAGGAAGTACTATAAAGACTCAATCACTTAACTTAATCATAGGATCCTATTTTGGGATGGGTGACTTAGCTATATATGATTTAGCACAAAAGATAATTAGTATTCCGATGATGATATTAATGAATGTGAACAGAGCTATATTTCCTAAAATCGCAGCAAATTTTAACATCATTACAATTAAGAGAATTTTAAAATATGAACATATCATTGGTATCTTAGTAGTTATTAGTATTATAGTATTAGGTAAGCCTATTGTATCATTATTAGGAGGGAAAGGAATGGAATTAGCTTATCCTATAGCTGTAATACTTAGTTTTGTCGTATATGGATTCCTTATAACTACTTGCCTTTCAAACCTCATAATAATACCACTCAAATTGGACTCATATATATTTAAAAATCAAATGATAGCACTTATTATTCTATTCTTATCTATCCTAATGGGTTTCTTTTTTAGTGAAAGTATCTTTATTTTGCCTATTGCTTTAGTATTATCTGCTCTATCTGAAATCATATACCAAAGATATATTTTATATAAGGAAAAAGTATTTATTAAATCTTAGAATTATGAGTTTTTCAACACCAATATTATTTTTAATATTTAATCGAATAGACACAACTACCCAAGTTTTCAATGAAATAAGAAAAATTAAACCTAAAAAGTTTTATATAGCTTGCGATGGAGCTAGAAAGCATAAAGAAGGAGAACAACAAAAAGTAGAAGAACTTAGGAATTTTGTGCTTAATAGTATAGACTGGGAATGTGATATTAAAACATTATTCCAAAATAATAATTTAGGTTGTAAAGAAGCTGTGAGTGCAGCTATTACTTGGTTTTTTGAAAATGAAGAAATGGGTATTATATTGGAAGATGATTGCTTGCCAAGTCAAGATTTTTTTCCATTTTGTGAGGAACTCCTTATAAAGTATAAAGATGATGAAAGGATAGGGCATATAGGAGGGACTAATCCTATAGCAGAATGTGAAAAAGATAATAGTTACTATTTTTCCGTATATAACAGGATTTGGGGCTGGGCTTCTTGGAGACGAGCTTGGATCTTATATGACAAAGAAATCAAAGATTGGCCTATGATTAAAGAAAAGAAACTATTAAACAATCTTCTAAGGAGTCAAAAAGAGATAGACCTTTTTACAAATATATTAGAACAATGTTATCAAGGAAAAATAGACACTTGGGATTATCAATGGTTTTTAACTCGATTGCTTAATAGTAAAGCAATTATTCCAAATGTCAATTTAATATCAAATATAGGATTTGGAGCAGATGCTACTCATACCGCAGATGTCAATAATCCACTAGCAAATCTAAAATTAGGTTCTCTTTCTTTTCCCTTGGAACATCCCAAATACATTGTACAAGATGTGAAAAAAGACTTACTTTGGAGTAAGCACTTGACAAAAAATACAAAGAACATGATAAGAAAAGTTTCACTATATATTAAAAGACTTTTAAAATGATAAAAGCATTTAAAAAATTAGTTCCTACTTATGTGAAGTATCTTTATAGAGCTATTCCTGATTATTATTATGACTTAAAGAGATTTTATAAGTATGCATCCAATCAAGGAGTTAAAGATTCTGAAGAAAAATATATAGGACACATAGTTAAAAGATATCATGTAATAGAAAAAGGACTCACCATGCCCTCACCACGATTGGGTTTTGGGAAAGAGGTCGTTTTAGATCTTATCAATCTTTGTAATCAATATATTGATATATATGGCACAACTAATGTTCAATTGCATAATGCAATAGCTGTATTATTGGCCTATATTGAATTTCATAAAGACAAGTCTTTTACAATAGCTGAAAATATAGTAACTGCAATCAAATTACTTTCGCAAAGAGTAAATAATTCTGATGTATTACCACAGCAGCAGATACATATAACAAAAGAAGAATATTTTAATGATATAAACAAATCATTTGAAGCGTTTTCTAACTCTAGAAAAAGTGTCCGAAATTACGCAAGTAAAGATTTACCTATTGAAAAAATATTAAAAGCAATAGAGCTGGCGCGTAATACACCTACCTCTTGTAATCGACAGAGCAATAGGATATACATCTACACTAATCAACAAAAAATACAAGAGATTTTAAAATTACAAGGGGGTAGTAGAGGCTTTTTAGGGTTGGCCAATAAATTGATTATTGTTACGAATGAATTAGGGGTATATGAATCTACTCGTGAACGTAAGCAAGGATATATAGATGGAGGAATTTATACTATGAATCTATTATACGCATTGCATTATAATAAGGTTGTTTGCTGTGTTTTAAATTGTGGTACCACTAAAGCAAATGATTTAAAAATAAGATCTCTTATATCTATAAGAGATTCTGAGGAACTAATAGTGATGATAGCTTGTGGAGAAGCTGTAGAGAATTTTGAAATAGCTTCTTCTCCAAGAATACCAACAGAGAATTTTATAAAAATAATTGAATGAAAGTAGGGATTTTTACATTTCATAGAGCTCATAATTATGGAGCTTTTTTACAAGCTTTTGCTTTAAAAACCTATATAGAATGCTTAGGTAATGAAGTGGTTTTTATTGATTATGAAGATAAAAATCACCACAGTTTATATCGCTTATTTGGAACTATAAATGAGAAAGGTAAAAAAAGAAGTCTCTTTTCCATAATAAAATCATTTATAAAACAGGTTATTTTGTTCATTCCTAGGTATAGGCGCTATAAAAGATTTCAGAGAGAAATAGAGGATAAGTTAGGTGTTAAAGGAAATCCCATTTTTAACCCTGAAAAGCTTTCAGATGATTGTGATATTTATGTATATGGAAGCGATCAGATATGGCGCAAGGATAGTTATGTAGGAGGGTTTGACAAAGTATTTTGGGGAGAGCATCCTATGACAAAAGCAAAAAGGATAACTTATGCTGCAAGTATGGGGAAATTGGTTTCGGAGGAAGAAGATAAAGAATGGGTAAAACAACATATTAAAAATTTTTCTAAAATATCGGTAAGAGAAGATCATTTAAAGAGTTTCATACAGCAATTAAATAATAATATAGAAATAGAAACAGTATGTGACCCTACTCTTTTATTAGATAAAGAGGTATGGATTGAAAAGTTTAATCTAACAAAAGAGGACAAATATAAAAATATTTTGTTTTTTTACCATCTTCTGAAGTCTCAAAAAGCGAATGATTTTATTGAAAATATTCAGAAAGAAAAGGAATATAAAGTAGTTGAACTAACTGGTGAAATAACACCTTTCTTTTTTAAGAGAAATTTTAAGCAAGATATAGGACCTAGAGAGTTTCTAGAATACCTTTACAATGCAGATATAATAATATCCACATCTTTCCATGGAGTCGTATTTTCTCTTATATTTGAAAAAGAGTTTTATGCAATGGGAATGGATAGTAATAATACTCGTGTATTGTCCCTATTAGGAAAAGTAGGATTAACAGATAGATATATAAGTGATAAAGAGGAACTACCTAAATCTATAGAGAAAAAGATAGATTATAATTTAGTTAAAGAAAAAATAAAAAATTTCAGAGTAACCTCAAAAGATTTTCTATCAAAAAACTTAGGCTGAGTATGAATTTATTATATGATCATCAAATATTTTCCTTGCAAGAATTTGGAGGAATATCTAGATATTTTTATGAACTAATTTCTTTTTTAGAAAAAGATACATTTATAGATGTTTCAGGCTATTATTCTAACAATTATTATCTTGAAAAAACAAAATACAAAAAGAAATCCTTTTTCAAAAATATTTCTTTCAGAGGTAAGAGAAGTTTTTTAAATCTAATTAATAAAAGAGATTCTATTTCTAAGATTAAAAGGAATGAATATAATGTATTCCACCCTACTTACTATGATACTTATTTTTCTGATTATA